>DYEF01000099.1 GCA_020725805.1 Bdellovibrio sp. | reverse complement strand
GAACAGAGAGGTAAAAGAGATATGAACAAATTATTCCAATATGATTATGGATAGAAACGATTTTTCTCTTGACAACCCACTTTCATAGATGGCACCTTCGGCAAATTCTAACGTAATATCAACATAATACAATACAACCACCCGTAATTGTACCTGGCACCGGCCAGCAAATTGCAAAGTCTGAGTCTTATATCAATACAATATGCCGCCATACATATATATTGACCAACATAGCGTCAAAGATCATTATTTTAGTAATCAATTGTCCGGGGCTGTATGCAAACCTGAAATTACAGATTCAGTATAATTTTTTACATACCGGACAGTCCGGATCCCTGTTAATCTTAATTTTTCTCAGCTCTGTCTTCAATCCGTCATAGACCAGAAGATTATTTTGAATCGTAGGCAGATCAAGAATAAACTTTACAGCCTCTGTTACCATAATGGTTGCTATCAAACCGGCAATACTACCCAGCACCCCGGCATCCGAACAGGTTATGACAGAATTGCTACCTGACTGATCCCCGAAGATGCAATTATAACAGAATGTCTTCCCCGGCACAACAAACATTACATTCCCTTCGAATCTGACAACCGCACCGCTTATAAGCGGTTTATTATTTTCAACAGCAAGGCGGTTTATTGCAAATCTCGTCTCGAAATTATCTGTACAGTCAATAATCAGCTTATAATCACATAGGATATCACGTGCATTCTTCTCGTTCAGCCTCATTTCAAAAATTTCAATCTTTACATCCGGGTTCATCTCATTGAGACGGGATTTTGCCGCTTCTACCTTATTCCTTCCCATATCACCTGTAGTATAAAGAATCTGTCTCGGAAGATTGCTGACTTCAATTCTGTCGTTCTCCACAATACCAATTTTCCCTACACCACAACCCGCAAGATACATAAGTACCACAGAACCAAGACCTCCCGCTCCGACAACCAGCACATTTGATTCAAGCAGCTTCTTCTGGCCCTCCCCTCCTATTTCATTTAGCAGTAACTGCCTTGAATATCTCAATATCTGTTCCTGAGAAAAATCCATTCCTTTACCGCCTTTTTCTTATTCTGATAATCCACTCCGAACAATTAACAGCCTCAGTTCCCAAGAATTCCTGTCCGTAATAAATAAACGCTCTGGGCAGATTATCGAGCGCCGTTTTATTATCAAGATAAATCTCCAGAATCTCTCCGCAACTCATCTTCTCAAGAGCGAGTTTTGCCTTAACAAGTGTATAGGGGCAGACTACTCCCCTTATATCAATCCTGTGGACCTCACTTTGGCTCATAACTATTGAAGCGAGTTTAACTTCTTCTGGCATTCTGAAGAAATATCTGTATTCTTCCATTTTTCAACGCATGAGGAGAAAAATACCTTTGCCTTATTAATATCGCCCTTCTTACTGTAAATCTCGGCAATATTGAGAAAGACCTCCCCATCATCACCGCAGGCATTGATAAAATTCTCATAATTCGAGAGAGCCGATTCGATGTTCTTACTCTTAAGATATAATCCGCCTAAAGCCTTGAGCGAAGGACAGAAGTTTGCCCCTTTCTCGAGCGATTTATTGTAGTCAGAAATAATCTCATCCTGCTGCGCAAGGTTATACTTCTGTTTAATATTGGCAATAAAATAATAAGGTTCGGGATTATCCGGACAGTTATCCCTGTACTTGTTGAAATTCTTAATTGCATCAAGCGGCTGAGAAGTCTCGGAATATATGATTCCGAGCATTCTGTATGCCAGACAGAAATTCGGTGATATCTGAAGGGCCGTATTGATCTCGGCAAAGGCCTCCTTGTGCTGACCATTCTTATAATATGCCCAGCCCAGATTAGCGTGGGCAAAATGAGGTGAGGAATATACCAGAAAACCCAGTGCCTTTTTGAAATTATCAATAGCCTCCTTGTATCTTCCCATCTCAGTATAGACCTTGCCGAGGTTGTTATAATAATCCGGCAGATTCGGATTGATTTCTATTGCCTTTTTAAGGTGTTTCTCAGCCTTTTCGTACTCCTTGAGTCCAATATACAGAAGTCCGAGTGCATTATGTCCGTCTGCAAAATCAGGGTCCATCTCAACGGCCTTTACAAACTGCTCGAAAGCAGCCCTGCCCTGATTCTTGTTGAGATAATCACACCCGAGGTCATACGCTATTCGCGAATTCTTGACATCCCTGTGAGATGTGGCCGGACACCCCGTAATGAATACACAGCTAAAAAGAAGAAAGAAGACGGGCAAGCTTACGCGTAAAGGCATCGGAAAAAATCTCCTGTGACATCGGTCTTGTCTTTGATTTTGGCTGGGACTGAACATTTTTACTGACATCGATTACCTCACTAACAGGTTTTTTTATCTCCTTTGAAACCGTCGTCCTTCTGGCGACATACGTTGCAAACTCCTCTGCATTCCTGTATGCAAACGGGCACTCGAGAATCAGAAGTCTCCTCTCTTCATCAGAGGCCATACGGAAATGGGTGTTATTCATAATAAATCCCATATTCTCACAAAAGGCTATCGCCTCCTCCTCTGCTTCGGAATAGGAGTCGAGTTCAATATCTTCATTGTCCCAGAAGTAGATATCAAAGGATTTCAGCTGATTGTAATAAATCATTATGAACATTGAAAACGAATCCCGGATATTTCTGTATCCGCAGATGAACGCACTTCCCTCGGCTACTCCGCCGCTATAACGGGATATCTGTATCCTGTTGGAACTCATATAGAGAGTAATTATATCCTCTGTCTTGAGGGACCAAATCTCTTTATCTGATCTGTACTGATACATAATCTATTTTACCAATGCCTCAATATCGAAATCCTTGATTATCGGATTGGCATCCTTTGCCAGAAACTTGAAATCAATAAGCGGTTTGTCGATCACAACATTATTTTTACCCGCAGAGCCTTCACCTATAATCACCTCGGTAAAACCTGCTGAAAGAGGGTCAGCTGCTGCATCCTTTGCCTTCACACCCGTAAGTCTGATTGTATTCTTCCCGTTCTGAATATATTTAGTGAGGTCCATTACAATCTGTTCATCCTTATTCGTAATTTTCTTTATCCAGTTGCCGTTAATAAACAGGTCTATATCATATCCGCCTCTTCCGGAGCCTGATATCTGGGTAACGAGGAAATATGCCTTCGCCTGAGACGGCTGGACAGGTTTCTGTGCCTGTTCCTCACCGCTCTTGACTATGTACTGGGGAGCCGAGATATGAATATTGCCGTCTTTGTCAATCTTTACATTTACTGCCTTGAATTCCTGTTCTCTTACCCCGTCGATCTTGACACCATTCAGGAATACCGACCCGCCATACAGCTGTGCCGTAAAACCCAGAATAATCAGAATAAAACTAACTCTCTTCAACATCTCAAATCCTCCGGTTAATATTTATATTATCCGGAATTTTCAGAAAATCAACTAATAAACCACATTATAGAAGCAGAAACACTCATTCAATCAGCTCAAATGCCCCTTCTATATATTCAATGGAGTAATCCGAATTACCGATAAAGAGAACTGAGGCCACATCAAATCTGAATGAATACCGGTTGTAATAATGCGGATTCTCTGCGATAAAGTATTTTGCTGTCTTACTTATCTTCTTCTGCTTGGGAAATGTTACCGTCTCATAAGGTTCACCATAACTTGAATCGGACCTCGAGCGGACTTCGGTAAAACATATATATTCATCCTTGCAGGATACTATATCTATCTCCCCAACAGGGCACCTGAAATTTCTCTCGATGATTTTATAACCTCTCTCTTCCAGATACTTTACGACCAGCTGCTCAGCCAGTCCGCCTGAATATCCTTTTTCAAATCTGTTTTTCATCTGAAAAGTCTGAAACTTCTGCGATGAATCTCACATATACCGAATTTCTTTATCGCCTCATAATGACTCTCTGTCCCGTAACCCTTATGCACAGCAAATCCGTACTGCGGATATTGTTTATCAAGTTTATGCATCAGGTTATCTCTGAACACCTTTGCCAGAATCGAGGCCGCCCCGATATTCTCCGAGAGCAAATCTCCTTTTATGACAGCACGGCACTCAACCGGAAGCTTTAGTGAATCCCTTCCGTCAACAAGAATCAGGTCGGGTTTTTTATCGGTTTTCTTAAGCATACTCAGCACCGCCCTTTTCATTGCCAAAAGAGTAGCGCGCCTGATATTTATTCTGTCGATCGTCCTGTTCCCTGTACTTGAGATGGAATATGCTATTGCCTTCTTTCTGATTTCCCTTGCAAGCTCAGTCCGTTCCTTCTCTGTAAGCTGTTTTGAATCGGTTATTCCTGAAATATTATGGTCAACCGGCAGAAGAAGGGCACAGACGACAACAGGACCGGCGAGCGGACCACGACCGGCCTCGTCAACTCCCGCAATAAGATTATACCCCTCTTTCCTTAAATGATATTCGATTTTTTCCTGTGTTCTGAATTCACAAGACAAGAGAGAACCTCATCTCTCCTCTTCTATCCTTGCTGCTTTCCCTTTGAGTTCCTTCAGATAATACAGACGGGACCTTCTGATCTTTCCTCTTGTGACCAGTTCGATCTTTTCGATCGTCGGAGCATTGACAAAGAATATCTTTTCAACACCCACACCGTAGGATATCTTCCTGACCGTGATTGAACTTCTGTTGTGTGCTCTCTTTCTCTTAATAACCACACCCTCAAATACCTGAATCCTCTCCTTGTCACCTTCATAGATTTTCTGGTGAACCCTTACTGTATCTCCCGGTCTGATATCCGGCAGATCTTCTCTTACCTGTCTCTTCTCAATCAGATTCATTACTGTTTTCACTGTCTTCATAGCTTGCCTCCAATTGCGATATAATTTTTTTATCTTCATCCGTCAAGGAAAATTTTTCATATAAATCAGGTCTTCTCTCTTTTGTTCTGATAATAGACTGATACCTTCTCCATCTCCTTATCTGCTCGTGATTACCGGAGAACAATATGTCCGGGACTCTGTAACCCATAAAATCCCTCGGTCTCGTATACTGCGGATATTCAAGGAGTTCTGCCGAAAAAGACTCATCGAGGACAGAATCGGGATTTCCGACCACGCCGGGCAGCAGTCTTACGACCGAATCGATTATTGCACATACAGCAAGTTCCCCGCCTGAAAGCACAAAATCCCCGAGAGAAATCTCCTCATCTATAAAATGTGCAATTCTCTCATCCACACCCTCATACCTTCCGCATATAAAGAGTATTTCGTCCCTTTTTGCAAGATTAGCAGCCATCTTCTGACTGAAAACCTTTCCTGAACAACCCATAAGAATCCTGTGGCATCTGTGAGACGGGTCAACTGCATTTATTGCCTTGTATAAAGGCTCAATGAGCATGACCATACCCGGACCGCCTCCGAAAGGCCTGTCATCCACAGTCTTATGCACATCCGTGGTAAAATCCCTGAGATTTACCAGATTAAGCTCATACCCCCCGTCCTTCAATGCCTGACCGGTTATCCCGTACTTTAAGGCATCGAATATCTCCGGGAAGATTGTAATAACCGAAATCCTCAATCCAGAAGCCCTTCCATCATATTAATAAAAATCTGACATCTCTCAATATCAATCTTTTTTATGAATTCGTCCACAAAAGGGACCATAAATTCCGACGCCGAAATGCTCTTTACAATCATAACATCCTGAGCACCTGTATTGATGAAATCCTCTACAACACCTACCTCACTCCCCTGCTGGTCAAAGACACAGAATCCGACAAGCAGTGACAGATATACGAAGTTCTCCGGCAGAGGCGGGAGCATATCGGGAGTAATAAAGAGTTTCCTGTTTCTGTAACTCTCTGCCTGATGCCTCGTTATAACACCTTCGAGATTGATGATACAGAATCTCTTATCGAGTTTCTTTATGCGCGATATCCTGAAAAGCGAGTTGTCGTTCTCGGTTCCGGCGTATACTGATTTCAGATTATATATCAGAGGGTCATCTGTATTATAAAGATAGACTTTAAGTCCCCCTTTTATTCCGTGAGCCGATACTATGTCAGCAATAGGTATTAATCTCATCCAATAAAAAAGCCGGTGAAATATTACTTCCACCGGCTCATACCACTTTTGTCTTAAATTAGTTCTCTATAATTTCGAGGACTGAACGCTTCTTCATCTTTGTTGAAGCAGCACTCAGAATTGTCCTCATTGCACGTGCTGTTCTGCCCTGCTTGCCGATTACCTTGCCAAGGTCTTCCTTTGCGACCTTGAGTTCAATAACAGAAGTCTGCTCTCCTTCTACCTCCTTGACTTCCACGGCATCCGGTTTGTCAACAAGTGACTTTGCAATAAACTCAATCAATTGCTTCATTTTCTACCTCCACTTTTGATGGTTGATTGATTCCAATAATGAAAACGGATTCCACAAATAACTCCAAAACTGACCGTATTATGCAGGCTTGTTTGCCTTGCGGACCTCTTTAATAAGGTTTGCTACCGTAGTGGTCGGTTTAGCACCCTGCTTGATCCAGCTGTCATATCTGTTGAGATCAACTTTTATATTGTCTTTTTCTGCTCTCGGATTGTAAAAGCCAATCTGCTCAATATGGTTGCTCAGATTGATATTCTCTGAATTTGTAACGATAATTCTGTAACTGGGCTGCTTCTTTGAGCCGATTCTCGCGAGTCTGATTCTAACTGCCATAGTAAGTATAACTCCTTTCCTCAAAAAGAGAGGGGCTTTATAACACAACAAAATTCATTTTGCAACCTAAAATTAAATACTACCTGTGACTCTGTCAAAATCACAATATTTTGCCATTTTCATAACCCATACTTGTCCTGTTTATTCTAAAATTTTAATTTTTATAATAAGTTAGCATAAATCCCATATTTAATTTTTAAATCTTCTTAAATACCCTACTGCCACATTAAATAAATCTTTTATATCTTTTGCAAGATTTAATCCTATATAAATAATCCGTTCTCCTTTTATCTCATTTAATTTTTCAGTTGTTAGGTTTGCCGGATACAGGTATGAACCGTTATCTTCCCAATAAGGATAAATTATTATCCCTGAATTGCATTTTCTTGATTTCATATAATAGTAAAGCTGATAAATATCCGAGCTCTTTATATTTAACTTATCGACAGAAGAATTAAAACCGCTATGGCTTTTGTCCTCCTCGTAATATTCTTTATATTTAACATCTATTACAAACTTTGGAGAGTCATCAAAATAAACCACAATATCTGCTCTGCTCTTCTCCTTTCCTTTTGAATCACCATCTTCATTAAAAAAATAAATGCAATCAAACGATGAATCTTTAAAAATGTATTTTTCTTCCTGAACAACAACACCAGCATTATGAACATCTTCAAATGCCTTCTTCACTATACCACTAACAAATGCTTCAAACAGAATACTCATATCAATACTCATAGGCTTAATCAGATAATTATTTCCACTCAATCTATTCATATTTTTCATTATAAGTTCTGCGAGATTTATACTTTTCTTGTAGTAGCTCGAGATATTCTTCAATTTTGAATTAGAAAAGATTAACTCGCTTTTATCTATATCTGATACTTCTCTAAAATATGAAAAATTATGATTCTCTTTGTTAATCAATTTATCTATTAGAGATTTCATTAATCCCTTACCAAGATATTGTTTGCTTAAAATATACTTCAACACATATTTGAGAACCCTGTTATCAAAATTATCATATGAAAATTCGTTCCACTTACAGGGCAACTCATTTCGTTTACCATTAGACCATTTCATTATATACTTTGATGTCATTAATCTGCCCTTAAGATTATCCTTACGGATACCACACCGTTCTATATAATACCTTCTAAAATCTTTTTTGAGCAGTTCGCTTATTGAATATATATAGGATATAGAAAGAAAGAGTCTCATATCCAGTTTTCCCGGTGTACTACCAGAAAATTCTACTTTAGATTTATCAAAATAATCAAGCCAGCCACCCACATATCCATAATTTAATGCATAAAATGACATATCAGACAATCTATCCACGCATTTCAATGCATCTTCGACAAATGCATCTTCGGCATCAGGCACTTTACCAATTTTTGGAAGCACAACTATCATATGAACTTTATTACAATTACAGACAAAAGGATAAAGACCTACCCTACTTAATGGTTGAAAATATATTCCCTTTAGTTCACTTTTTACCTTGGGTAAAAAACACTCTTCAATTTTTTCTTCACTAATCGATTTTGCTAAAAGATGGTATATCTCAAAAGGTATATTTGCATCTGATTGAAACTCATAGATAAAAACCAAATCATTATAAAACAACAAATTACTATTATCTTTTCTCCATTTAGCAAACTCACAAATATTGTTACCACCCTCCAGAATTATTCCAGATTCTTTTTCAGTCATACTTTAATAGGCTCATCTTTCAGATTACCTGTTGAATTTTAAATCTCTCTTTTATATCTTTGGTCTCCGATAACTTATCCCATTCTGATAATATCTTGTGCAAATCTTCGCTCTTTTCACCTGCTATTCCAAGTTCATAATACTCCCTCAATAGCGGGATTAAATAGTATTCTATCTTATATTCTATTTCTTTATCATCTCCCATAAAATAGGAATGACCAACACCACCTACTCTAATCTCACTATTCTCGTTATCCCTAAAAAGATTATTAATCCATAAAAAAACATCTTTAAACTCATCAACAACCTTAGTCTCATCAGGACCTATATACTTAAAAGCAAACCTCCTCCTGATAGCGGCATCAATAGTCCCGATAGACCTATCAGAGGTATTCATTGTGCCAATTATAAGAATATTATGAGGAATTCTGATTGTATATGGCTCGACAACAAACAAATTATAAAATTCTTCAATATCATTTTTTTCAAAACTCAATCCCGCTGTTACCTTCAACTCAACAAGGATCTTCTCCATTTCATCAATAGCAGGCATTGGATAGGTCAATTCAATCTTTGTACCTCTTTTATCCTTTTCTAGTCCATAGATAAGTTCACCAAATATATTTGGTATATTTCCACGATTAATCTCATCAATGATTAGAACGAAATACCGATCATTTTTCTGTGTATTAGAAACCACATCATCAATACTGATATTTTTTTCCTTATTGTTTTTCAAATTATGGTAAGAGCAAAATAGTGCCTTCCAGCAAATCTGCAAAAAATGACCTTCGATCACCTTGAAATTTATCCCTCCATTTTCAGCAAATGGTCTTAATCCCCTTATAAAATGCTCATATTCGTATGAAGGATGAAAGACTACTAATTTATAGAACGCAGACAAATTGCTCTCATTCTCTTTGTCTCCTGAAATTAAATTAGCAAGACTTTTTACTGTCTCCTTTCCTATACTCTTGGCAATCTCTCTTGCAAGATAAGTCTTGCCAGTTCCGGGTGGTCCATAAAATACTATCTGTTTACAACTTTTTATTACTTCATCAAAGTTCTTTATCATTTCTGTAGATTTATCGCTTTTCATCTCTGTCCCCTTATTGTAATACTCTTGAACATCTTTATAATATTCCTCAGTAATTTTAGAAAGGAGTTTCTCGTAAATATTGTCTATTTCTTCAGCAAAGGTCTTGAACGCTTTATCCTGATCCTGTAATATCTCATTTTTACTCAACTCCTTAAATAAAAAGAATTCGGTTCTTTCTTCATTTTCAATTATGTTCTTTATCTCTTTCTCTAAATCAGATCTTACGATCTTTTGAAACTTTTTCTCTTTTATATTTTTCTTTTCACCAACTGAAACTAACAGAGTATAACCATCATTAAGAAAGGTTATAATCTTGTCTAAATAATTCTCAATGTATTTCGTAGGACTGAACTTGAAATCTTTCTCTTCCATCAATTTCTGACTAATCTTCTCAAGACATAATCCATACTTCATACTATCTTTGCTAAAAGTAAACTTTATCTTTGGATATAAAACCTTCCCCTTTTTTGAAAACCTGTCTATAGAAATATCTTCTATAATCTTATTCTCAACATATAAAATACTCGACTTAATCCTCTTTATGCTATAAGAAGTAAGAATATTCTTAAATCTTTCATTTATTTTATTAAGTAGCTTATTATGCCATTTTGTACTATTAGATTCATCATTAAATTCCGTATCGAACAAATAGCCTTCAGTATTATTTTCTTTTTCTTTACTCACGCTCTCTAATCTAAATTAATTGCTGAAAAATTGCAATATATATCAACCAACACGCATCTACTATTTCTGTAATTCCCGTGTGATGCAAATATTATTTAATTATGCAAGACTAAATACATTCTTTGAACGAAGAGGAAAAAGAGCAATTATCTGCAGTTTGTGCAGACCAGAAGCTCTTCCATCGGGACATTGGTCTTTTTGGAGATAAACTCGAGCTGCTCAACAGGGGCGTGGTATCTGCCGCACTTCGGACATACCGCAAGTTCGAATCTCTTCCTCCAGATCAGCCTGATACCGTCCTTGTCCTCCATAAAGATATGACCGGTCGGGCAGACAGCGACACAGGCACCGCAGCCAATGCAGGCATCCGATGCCTCTCTGAAAGGCGGGGAAATCTTCTTTTCGGGTCCCTTGCCGATTATACCGATTGCCGAGACTCCTACGATATTCTCACAGGTCCTCACACACATATTGCAGAGAATACATTTGCCTTTATCCGTATCCTTTTTATACCTTGGTTCGGTAATACCGTATTTGGCAGCCATATAACGGATTACGTCGGACTCGGGACATCTTGCGAGAAGGAGTTCAAGAACAGTCCTGCGGACAAGCTTCACATCTTCGGATGCAGTATAGACCTCCTCGATATCCTTTGAAACAGGAAAGAGACAGCTCGTTACAATTCTCTTCCTCCACCTGGTCTTCACCTCCACCACACAGACCCTGCATCTCCCGTCAGAACCGAGTGCCTCGTGATGACAGAGAGTCGGGATACTGAACCCGTACCTTCTTGCCACATCCAGCAGATATTCACCTTCTTTTGCCTCAACTACTTTATTGTCAATCTTGAATTTAACCATAGGCCTCTCCTTACTCTATCGTTACGGCATCAAATCTGCATACATCATAGCAGATCTGACATTTAATACATTTGCTCTGGTCAATTACGTGCGGCTTCTGCTTCTCTCCGGAGATACAGCTGACAGGACAGTTTCTGGCGCAGACCATACAACCGTTACACTTTTCGTTGATTTTAATGGTTATAAGAGGTTTACAGACACCCGCCCTGCACTTCTTATGTTTGATATGTTCCTCGTATTCCTCCCTGAAATACCTTATTGTCGAAAGAACCGGATTCGGCGCAGACTGTCCGAGTCCGCAGAGAGAACCGAGTTTTACTGCCTTACCTAGCTCCTCCAGATGCTCAATATCACCTTCCCTGCCTTCGCCGTTGCAGATCCTGTCTACAATCTCGTACATCCTCTTTACGCCCTCACGGCAGGGAACACACTTTCCGCAGGACTCCTCAACCAGAAAGTTCAGAAAGTACCTTGCGACATCCACCATACAGTTCCTCTCATCCATCACTATCATTCCGCCCGAACCCATCATTGAGCCCAGTTCTGTAAGCGTATCGAAATCAACGGGCGTATCGAGATATTCTGCCGGGATGCAGCCGCCGGACGGTCCTCCAGTCTGAACAGCCTTAAACTTCCTGCCCTTCTGAATTCCGCCGCCGAGATTGAATATAATCTCTCTGAGAGTCAGTCCCATCGGGACCTCGATAAGACCGGTGTTGTTGACCTTTCCAACGAGCGAAAAGACTTTTGTACCAGTACTGTTCTTTGTACCAATATTCGCAAACCATTCCCAGCCGTTATTGATAATCAGGGGGACACACGCCCAGGTCTCCACATTATTAAGGTTGGTAGGCTTATCCCATAGTCCTCTCTCGACTGTGTGAATATACTTTGCCTTGGGCTCTCCTATTTTACCTTCGAGAGACTGCATAAGTGCCGTGGATTCTCCGCATACAAATGCGCCGCCGCCCCTGAATATTCTGATGTCAAACCTAAAGCCGGTGCCAAATATATTATCACCTAAGAGTCCGAGCCTCCTTGCATCTTCAATCGCTTTTGTAAGTCTCTTGACGGCAAGCGGATATTCGTCGCGGACATAAATATATCCGTCATTCGAACCAATGGCATATCCGCCTATTATCATACCTTCAAGAATAGCGTGGGGATTACCTTCCATTATTGAACGGTCCATAAACGCACCCGGGTCACCTTCATCTCCGTTGGCAACTATATATTTGGGTGAGCCGTGAGCCTCCCTGCAGGACCTCCACTTTCTGCCTGTTCTGAAACCACCGCCGCCTCTGCCTCTTAGTCCGGACCTGTCAATCCAGTCAATGACTTCCTCGGGCTTCATCTGAAGTGCTTTGTGGAGTGCCACATAACCGCCTCTTGCAATATAGTCTTCTATGCTCTCGGGGTCGATATAACCATTGAGGTGAAGAACAATCTTCTGCTGACCGCTGTAAAAAGGTATCTCTCTTGTTGCCACAAACTTCTTAGTCTTGTCATTCGGGTCAGGATAGAGAAGATTCTGGGCAATCTTATCTGATTTGACAGTCTCTATGAGGGCGCTGACATCCGCATCAATATTCCTTTTTCCGACCATCTGATAGAAGATATCATTCTCACCGAAGACAAATATCGGGCCTCTCTCACAGAAACCGTGACAGCCCGTCTCGATAACCTTTACCTTCTCATCAAGTCCTTCCGTCTTCAGGGCAGTTCTTAGCTTCTCGAGAACCTTTAATGCGCCTGAGGAGATACACCCTGTCCCGCAGCAGACCCTTATGGTCTTCTGGAATACTTTCTGTTTTGACAAAAAATCCTTTTTTATCTCTTCGAGTCTCTGAATTGAAACTGACATATTTCACTCTCCGCGTTTATATTCATCAATAATATTTTTTACACTCGTCTGGTTTACCTTGCCAAAATCCTTCTCATCCACCCTTACAAGAGGGGCAAGGGCACAGGCTCCGAGGCAGTTTACCGATTCGAGAGTAAAGAGCATATCCTCTGTAGTGCCGCCACGTTTCACCTTCAGGTCTCTCTCGAAAGCCTCAAGTACACCGGGTGCACCCTTGAGGTGGCAGGCAGTTCCCATACATACGTGAATCGTATGCTTCCCTCTGGGCACAAGCGAGAGGGATTTATAGAAAGTCGCCATTTCATACCCCTTCACCACAGGGATATTCAGTTTCTCACATACATATTTTATTGCCTCCTTGGGCAGATATCTGTACTCCCTCTGAATATCCTGAAACATACTCAGAAGAAGCGACCTGTCATTGCCGTATTTTGCTATAGTATTGTCAAGTTTTGCCCTGTCTGTTTCCATAAAACCTCCTATTTCAGTGAAGCAAGCTTCTTGATCTCTTCCCAGTGTTCATTGGTTCTTTTCTGGATATACTCGATATGTTCGTCAGTCAGATGTCTGAATCTGCCCTGACCTTTGAGATAATCCTTGACCGGTCTTAAGGGCTCGGGATTGTATGTAATCCTGTATTTGCCGTCTTTGATTTCGTAGAGAGGGAATATTCCTGTCTCTACTGCAAGCCTGCCGTATTTGATAGCGGCTTCCGAGGGAATTCTCCAGCCCGTAGGGCAGACCGAGAGGAAATGCAGATAAGACGGACCATTTGCCATCTTTGCCTGCTTGACCTTCTCTATCAGATCGAACGGATACGACGGACAGGCGGTTGCAACATAGGGAATGTTATGGGCAGCCGCAATCTTTACCATATCCTTCTTCCATGTCTGCTGTCCTATCGAGACCTTCCCTGCTGGAGATGTGGTCGTGGACGCACCGTACGGAGTGGAAGAGGACCTCTGAATGCCTGTATTCATATATGCTTCGTTGTCGACGCAGATGTAGGTAAATTTGTGATATCTCTCGAGAGCCCCGGATAATGCCTGCAGTCCGATGTCCGCGGTCCCGCCGTCACCTCCGATTGCTACTATATGGATATCCTTATCGGGTATCTTGCCCTTCTTCCTGAGAATCCTGAGTCCGGCCTCGATACCTGATGCAACAGCTGCTGCATTCTCAAACGCAACGTGAATCCATGGCTGTGTCCATGCAGTTGTCGGAAGCGGGGTTGAGATAATCTCCATACACCCCGTGGCCATCGCAATTATTGTATCCTTACCAAAGATCTTCAGTGCATGTCTTAATGCCAGAACCTCCGCACACCCCTGACAGGCACGGTGACCGGACACAACAAACTCTTCCTTCGGCACAACATTTGGTGCATAAATTTCTATATTTGGTAACATCATGCTCTGACTCCTATAACTTTATAGTTGGTTTTTTCCTTTGACTTACCTTTTTTGGCCTTAACTACCTCGTCATAGACTGAGATAAAATCTTCCGGAAGGACGTCCCTTCCTCCAAGCCCTACGATATAGTTGAACAGGTTTGCCTTTATGTTATACCTTCGCAAAAGCGCTGCAACTTCATTGTATACCGGGCCGTTCATACCGCCCGCAGGCATAGCCCTGTCGATTACTATTACGTTCTTCTTCTTCTCAAGGAGTGCGGCGAGTTCGGCATCCGGAAATGGTCTGAATAGTCTGACCTTAACAAGACCGCAGGACTTCTTATCCTTTTTGAGGGTGTCGATTGCGGTCATAATATTTTCGTTAACTGAACCCATTGCAATAAAAACTGTATCCGATTTTTCGAAATTGTATGTCTCGAGAATGTTATATTTCCGTTTGAACTTCTTCGAATACTCGGAGAGAATCTCCTTTATTACCGGCAGTGAATTAATGATAGCCTGTTCCTGAGCAAACTTTGCCTCTGTATAAAGCTCCGGTGTGGCATATGCGCCCATAGTCAACGGCCTGTCGGGATGGAGTGTATAGAGAGGTTTATAATCCGGCAGGAATTTATCCACATCCTTCTGGTCGGGGAAATCTATCGGTTCGACCACGTGTGAAAGCTGAAAACCGTCAAGATTAACCATAACGGGCAGCAGTACCCTGTGGTCCTCGGCGATTCTGAATGCCATTATTATGGTATCCACCACCTCCTGACCGTTTTCACAGAAGAGCTGTATCCAGCCGCAGTCCCTTGCCGCCATCACATCCGAATGGTCATTCCAGATTGAAAGCGGTGCCGAGAGTGCCCTGTTTGCCACTGCCATTACGATAGGAAGCCTCAATGCAGAGGCAATAAACAGAATTTCGTGCATCAGTTCGAGTCCCTGTGCGCTTGTAGACGTAAATGTCCTCGCACCGGCCGCCGATGTGCCTATACAGGCTGACATTGCCGAGTGTTCGGATTCCACTGTCACATAGACAGCATCCAGTTCACCGTTTGCAACGATATCGGACAGGTGTTCGACTATATGTGTCTGAGGTGTAATGGGGTATGCAGCAATCGCTTCAACCCTTGCAAGTTTTGCCGCCTCAGAGGCAGCTATTGATACTTCTATTCCCTTTTTCATTTCTCGTCCTCCACCATTTTAATTGCCTTCGGCCAGCACTCATGTGCACAGATACCGCAACCCTTGCAGTAATCCAGATCTGCCGTAAAGAAGCCGTCCTCCTTCTGATATATAGCCGCATCGGGGCAGTACAACCAGCACAACCCGCATTTTATGCATCTGGACTCATCCCATACCGGCTTCATTGAACGCCAGCCACCGGTCTTATACTCCCTTGCAGAGCCGACCTCTTCGATTACACAGCCAATCCTAAGTTCGTGCCACTTATATTCTTCCATTGGTTTCGGCATATCACAACTCCTTAATACTTGTCTCTTTATAGGCCCTCTTCAGGGCATTAATATTCTTTTCGGCAATCCTGCCAAAACGCTCCCGTACAGGTTCTTCTATTGATTTGAGTTTTATCGCATCGGTTGCCCTGATGAGTGCACCAAGCATTGTGGTATTGACAATATTCACGCCCATCTCTTCCTTTGCTATTTTATAGGCATCTACTACAGCTACCTTAAAGCCTCTGAACTTCTCCGAGAACTCCTCGTGCGGCTTAGATGTATTTATTACCACTATTCCGCCCTTTTTGAGCCCTGATACCGGATTGGCCACATCAACAAGTGACGGGTCGAGAATCACCACTACATCGGGGCTGTAGATCTTTGACCTTATTCTGACAGGCTTCTCCGAAATCCTCAGAAATGCCATAACAGGGGCGCCTCTCCTCTCAGGTCCGAAGGAAGGGAAACCCTGTGCATACTTCCCTTCGGCAATGGCGGAGATGGCAAAGAGTTCAACAGAGGTCACTGCCCCCTGTCCGCCTCTTCCGTGAAATCTGATTTCAAGCATATTGACCTTCCTTCCGTAAATTAAGGTAATTAATTTACTTTCAAAAACGTCTGCATCAAGGTTATTAAGCCTCAATGAGGACGGAGTGATAATATTAACCAAGACCTTCTTGTCAATAAAAAATGAGAGGTTTTAAAATATTTTACAGAAGACTGCCCTTTAAGAATATATCATACGACAATAACAACAGACAGAATATACGCTCAATGATAGGATTTACAGCTATCTTGTTGATTTTCTGTTCGTTTTTAATCTGTTCAGACCTTTCTCTCAACTTCTTCTCCTTTGTTACCGAATCTCAGAAAAGAAGATTGCAGGAACATCCGCTATCTTTTCCGGAATCATCTGCCCGGATTTCGTTCGGACCTGTATCAGTAAAGACGGAATTCGAATCAGAAGAGACATCAGAATCTGCAAATATACCAGCATCGTTACCTGTATCATCTGCAAGGACATCATACCTAAGGTCTTCAGGCCGGGATATATCATCTGCAGAATCAGAATATGTATCGAAGGCAATATCGGTTCTGTCTTCTATAAGAATTTCATCATTACCGGTAATTACACCATTCAGAACAACGTAATCACCTTCCCGTAAATACTGCTGTACATTTCCGTTGACCAGAACAAGTTGTGCCTTAGGTGCAAATATCCTCAGTCTGGCAGAAAGGGAGTCTGAAAGCTCAATACCGAGACGAACTCCTTCATCCTCGTAATTGACTGTAATCTTACTCAGGTACCCTGCATAGTCTATTATCATAACCCCCTTTTCAGAGATATGCGAACCCTGAAGCAATGTACACTTATTATATCCGGAATTATCCTTTCTGACAAACCCGGCAAGTCCGTCAGTCTCAAAAGCGGTATCTTCGGCCGTAATTCCTATCTTCTTATAACCGGTATCGCTCTTTGTCTCCTTAAACAAAATATAATCCATGAAATTCCGGTTTCTTATTGACACACCGTCACACAGGACATCCGTGCACCAAACCGATTTCGGCGGTATAATACGGCATTCCTCCTTCACAAGACCGTTATCGGAAATACAGAAAAGAGTCCTGAATACCGTATCCTTTGAAAACTTTCTCTTCATAAGAAAGGAGACATCTTCTCCCCATCCCAAGGGAGATGTGCCGGCAATCACCTCAGGCAATAAATCCTCTTCATAAGAAGAGATTCCCAGATATCTCATCATTACCTCGAAATCACTCAGAGTGTATTCACCTGATTCAAAAGTCAAAACAATATCATCTGTATAGACCGAGGAATTCAATGCGCCGCCGCTCAGATATCCGATTTCAACAATAAAACTCTTAACAGGGTAATCAATCTTCCCGTCATTGTTCCCCAGATAATGGTTCCACTTCTCCACATCCGTTGCCCCGATCTTTCTGAAATCACCAAAATCAATATTTCCGACTGTATACACAAATCTCTCATCTGTTGAATCCGTTATCCTGATCTTAAGAGAATTGTTGCTGTTGTCTCCCTTTATATAGCACGAGACCCCGAGCAGATTCCCCATATTCAGATTCGGGACCGGGACTGTATAGAGCACATACCCCTTCCTGACAGTAGTAAAATCATAACTCATTTTCCCGCTGCATCTGCCGCTTTCTGCAATACTGCAATCCTTGACAAAAGACGCAGAAATACCACTCTCACTTACCCATACCGAACCCGCCTGCCCGCCCGGACTATCAGAGTAATCGACAAGAAGGAAATCAGATTTATCATTCTCGACCTTCATCGTATTCTTCAGATACTGATAACCGTCTTTATTTTCGGCAAATGAATATGGTGACGAAATCTTCTCAACTTCATTGAGTCTTCCGTTAAGATGAACCACCCAGTCATATTTGTGTTCAGCGCCGTCCTTTGAATCTGCATCAAACCTGTCGTAGAGATAATTATCTGTTATAATCATCTGTCTTGCAAGGTTAGCCGTTTCGTTTGCGTTATCCGATTTAATTCTGAATATATTCAAATCCCTTAAAGAGAAGAAGTAGCTTATATCTCCGTTTGCCTCTTTCTGGTTCTGAGAATCAACAACAACCGTGTTGTGTGCGACGGTCGTCCTGTCATATGCATCGTGAATCGGAAGTGCATAAGAATGTGTACCTGCATCAACTGCTATCTCCTTCCCCAGAGCATAAAAAACAAAACCCAATTTATCATAATGTCCGTGCCATCCCCCGTGAGGACCAAAGTCTGAGGCAAGATAATTCGGATTCTCACCGTTTGTCCGTGCAATTACATACCCGCTATCCCCAAACAGCATACTCTGATTTGTAAATGAACCCGGTTTTCCTATCTTCTCGGCTCCCCAGAAGAGCGCCTCATAAGGCCTTGAAAATTCATCGAGCGGGAAGGTCATTATTTCCATATCTGTCCAGTTATAGGCAAGCTCATAAAGCCCCTTCTGCTCTCTTATATCCACAACCCCGCTGTCATTGAAAGGCGGAAGTCTTCCGTCGGGTTCAGAGAAATGTATCGGAAATGTAAACATCTTTAGAAAGAATTCGTTTAATGTAAAATCCATTCCTGCCCTTTTCATCATCTCCGCCGTAAAGACAAGAGGACGCAATGCAAAGAAGTGATATCCCCACGAACCTTCATACCAGAATCCGTCAGGCGAAATACTCTCTTTAAGCTGGAATAAAAATCCGTTGGCATCATCATTTATCGCAGATGCGACAATTCCGAAATCATCGGTGGCAAACCCAATCGATGCCATTGCAACATTGTGCCAGGACTGCCAGTTGCTCTTTCCCGCCTTGCTCTTTTCTATAACCTTATAACCTTCATAAAGGAGCGAATTTTCGATTATAATCTCCTCTTGTTTGCTGAAAATACCGCTGCCTTTCAAGAGTTCATACGCCCAGGCAATATCCAGAAACCAGGAGGATTCATCCAGAGTCTGGGACAAAACCCTTCCTCCGCTGTTAGTCACTTTATTGTCCTTATCGTGAACAGGATAGAGCAGATATTTCTGGGCATATCGCAAAAGGATTTCCCTTGCGGCCGTTGCATACCTCGTTTCTTTCGTCAGTCTGTAGCTCTGCGAAAGCCTCAGCGCTGCCTTTGCAAGATCATTATGCATACGGGCATAGATTACCTGATCATAAGGCCAGCCTGAATAGGTCTTTCCGCACTTCGGACACCTGTGAGTCATCGGAGGGGTATACGTCAGATACGAACCATCGTCTTTACAGACATACCACATACCCCACTGCCCGCCTTCAGGAGGCAGGTCCCATTCCTCAAGACCGTATTTCGTCTTAAAACTGCTCTCCCAATTGTCAGCCTGTTTAATTACCGAGTCTGCCTGTGATTTTGCCCAACCATACTTACCCACCCATTCAGATATCCTTGAAATGTCATCCGAATCCAACAACATATAAGGATGTTCCTTTTTCATAACCGGCACTGCTGCCGTCATCTCCAATATATCCTCGGTTTTTCCATTTCTTTTAAGAAAAACTACAACTCTATCGGATTTCAGGAAATTCTGCGGCACAATTATGTCTGGTGTAACATTTACCAGAAGGGTTATCTCCTTCACACCCGCCGGAGGGATACTGACAACCTTATCTGAAAGATAGTACTCGAATCCCAAAATCGATTTGTTTAATTCAAGAGAATATTCCAGAGCTGTCTGGGTTCTGTTCCTGATAATAAAACGGAATTCATAGACAAAGTCATTTGCGAGCCAGTACTGGCTCTTGCCCGACAGCTCCATTGCAGATTGGGAAAAGACCATAGAATCAAATCTAAGGAGAGTATCAGAGAGGGGAGAATGGTTCCATCCGGTTGAATTGAATGATATATAATTAATTTTATTCCACCCGGCAGGATTTCTGGAAATACCAAATGACGAGAGAGGAATCTTAAAATACTTCCAGCCGGAAAAATCTATAACAATCTCCCTTGAATAGTAATCCCAACCGGCAGGGTCGGATGGATTATCGGAGTCCAGAACGAGCTGCAGTTTTGCACCGTTTGCGTTTTCGGAGTGAATCCAGAAGCCCAGAAAATCATAGCCGCTCAGATCAAGGGGCGGATTAAAATCCTTTTTCACCTTCGTAACCTTTACTGTATCTCTCCAGATACCGGAATAAGCTCCCTCCATCTTAACGGCAGAGTCCCTCTCAAGTCCGGTCCAGTCAGCAACATCCTCAAAATCATCAACAAGAATAGTCTCTCCGAAAGCAAATGACGAAACTGCAACCAGGAAAATTAAACAGATACCTTCTCTTACCATTACAAACTCCTTTGACCATATAAAATACTACAATAATACCTTATCTTTTTCAATGAAAAGCAAAGAAAGGTGTTTAAGTAAGGTACCGCACAGAAATCCGGAATGAAATTTGACAACCACCCTTTATGCCCGGGACCAGTTATAAAAAAATGAAAATTATTATAAGATAATTGTTTATAGAAATTGATTTTTATGCTACTAAACCAGATGAGGTATTTATGGCAAAAGAAGTCAAATTTTTCAGACTGGTGCAGGAGACTGCATTCAGACATATACAGGTAAGCTATAACAGTATTGTAAAGCATATAGACAGGCGGGAAAAGATAAAGCTGGAGTCAATCGACATATATCGCCTTCTCTACCCGTATATCAGTAACAAATTCAGGGAACAGCTTATAGCCGTTATTCCGCTTGTAATTTACCTTGCGCTCTTTCAAATCATATTTTTAAGGCAGACCATTGAAAATGCCCTTACAATAACGTTTGGCATAATAGCTGTTATTGTAGGACTGATGTTCTTTATGGAGGGACTACTTAAGGGTCTTATGCCTTTCGGCGAACTTTTAGGCAATAAACTTCCACAGAAATCGAGGCTTCCGACCCTTATGTTGATAACATTCCTTCTCGGTGTCGGAGTTACGTATGCCGAGCCGGCTATCGGCGCCTTAAAGACTGCCGGTTCAATTGTAGACGTCAGAAAGGCAACATACCTCTTTCTTATGCTCAACCAGTACGGTGATATTCTGCCGGTTGCTGTCGGAATCGGCGTCGGAATCGCTGCTGTTATAGGGACACTCAGATTTCTCAAGGGATGGAGTCTTAAAAGTCTCATCTACATAACACTTGTTCCCACAATAGGACTTACCTTAATTACTGTCTTTAACGAACAATTAAAAAGCACAATAGGTCTCGCATGGGATTGCGGAGCTGTAACCACAGGACCTGTTACCGTACCACTCGTTCTTGCACTCGGAATAGGCATAGCCTCTTCGGGGGGTAAGGGCGAATCTTCTCTCTCGGGTTTCGGAATCGTAACACTTGCATCTCTCTTCCCGATAATCGCCGTTCTCGCCTTTGCCAACATAATCTATTACACTTCACCGATTGACATAAACAACATTTCCGAACTTCTTAAGACAGGCGGCAATACCGAAACTTCATTAATTGACAAAACACCTTATGCGGAAATCCTTCTCGGAATAAGGGCTACCGTCCCGCTTATCCTGTTCCTTCTCATTGTACTCAAGTTTATTCTGAAAGAGAAGCTCAGAAATCCGATTTATATAACTTATGGAATAGTCCTTCTCATAATCGGTATGATAATATTCAACATCGGTCTTTCTTACGGACTTTCAAATCTCGGAAATCAATCCGGAGGACTGGTACCTGCCGCCTTTGCAAAACTGGAAAGCGTCGAAAAATCCCCACTCTACAGTTATTCCCTCGGAATCGTCATTGCCCTTCTGTTTGCATTTTGTCTCGGCTTCGGAGCCACACTCGCAGAACCTGCACTGAACTCACTCGGATATACCGTCGAAAATCTCACCAACGGGGTTTTCAAGAAATCGATGCTTATGTATTCTGTCTCTTTCGGGGTAGGCATAGGAATAATGCTCGGTATCCTGAAGATCACATTTGACATTCCCCTTCATTATCTGCTGCTCCCGTTCTATCTGATAGGTCTGATACTTACGGTATTATCAACCGAGGAGTACGTAAATGTTGCGTGGGACTCAGCCGGTGTGACCACGGGACCTGTTACAGTTCCGCTGGTACTGGCAATGGGACTCGGATTCGGCAATTCACTAAGCGTAACAGAAGGATTCGGTATATTATCGCTTGCATCAATATGCCCCATAATATCTGTTCTTTCGATGGGTCTTCTGATAAAATTTATTGTTTCGAGAAGACATATCTCAGAAAATATTTCTAAAAAAACCCCGGAAAAAGGAGTAGCATAAAATGAATCATATGAGACAAATGATTATACTAAAGGATATTTCACTCATTACCTGCATTGTCCAGAAAGGGGTAGCAGATGATATAGTAAAGGCCGCAATGGAAGTCGGTGCACAGGGCGCCACGATTTACTACGCAAGGGGTATGGGCGTAAGAGAAAGGCTCGGAATTGTAGGCGTGGCAGTGGACGTCGAAAAGGAGGTCTTAAACATCGTAGTGGCAAATGAGCAGGTTGACCTGGTATTCGAAAAGATGTTTCTGGCCGGCAAACTTGATACTCCGGGAATGGGCTTTATGTATGTAACTCCGCTGCTGAAGGCTGCTACCTATATCCCTCAGGAGATTCTGGAAAAAATCAGCGAAAACTGCGGGGAATGATATGAGCAGCCCGGAATTCCTTAAACAAAACAGCAAAAAAGGCAAATTCATTACAATAATCACAGGCAGAGATACAACTGACAAAATTATTGAAGAAGTCAGAAACAAATTCGGTATAAGCAGATTTACATGGAATACCGCAAGAGGTCTTACGGTTGTAGATTCAAGAATAATAGGCAAATTCTTCTACGTAGAGAAAAGTATTGTTACAATACTAACAGACGATGAAATCGCAGAAAAGGTTTTCGAATTTCTCTATAATTACCTTGAGGTAGAATCAAAACCCGGTTCCTTTATGTATATGGGAGAGGTAAAAAATCTGACCGAACTCAGGCTCACCGAACAGGACAAAGAGTAATTTGTGCTTTTATGACGTCAAAACCGTCTACCGGCAAATCAATACCCGCTGAAAATGAACAGGAAGGATATTAACATAATCTTTAATTTTCAAAAAAACAGAAAAAGAGACAGAACAGATAATTTTTCTTCGCAGCACTTGACAAAAAATATTATAAATGAAATTATATGTCAGTCATCTGCCGAGGATTATACTTTATGTATATTGGAAAAAATATAGACAGAACAGACGGATGGGATAAGGTTACCGGTAAAATTAAATTTATTGCCGACATTCAGATGCCCGATATGCTGTTTGGTCTAACTGTGAGGTCACCTGTCTCAAAAGGCAAACTCAAAGAGATAAAGTTCGACAAAAATTTTGATTTTTCAGATATCACTGTAGTAACCGCAAAGGATATCAAAGGTGAAAATTATATCCACATAATCAAAGATGATATGCCCTGCCTTGCATCCGGACAGATCGAATATCTCGGAGAGCCTGTAGCCCTGATTGCCGCCAAAAACATCAGAAAGGCCTATGAGGCATTAAGACATATCAAAGTCGAGGTCGAAGAAGAGACACCTCTTCTCGGACTGGAAGAAATAGTCAAGACATACAAAAGAGAGCCCCATTCCCTGACATACTTTTATCAGCCACAGATAAACAAAGGCAATATAAAGGAAGGATTCGACGAGGCAAGCTATATCGTAGAGGCCGAGTTCTATACGGGTTTTCAGGAGCATTTATATCTGGAACCACAGGGTATGATGACATATCAGAAAAACGGCAAATTCTACTGTGTTGGTTCTCTGCAATGCCCGTACTACGTCAGACCAGCTGTGGCAAAGGTAACAGGCAAAAAGGAAGATGACATCGTAATAATTCAGGCACCTACAGGAGGGGCATTCGGAGGGAAGGAAGATTACCCGAGTCTGCTCGCAGCACATACAGCACTGCTGTGCCAGAAATCCGGCAAACCGGTAATGATGATTTACGACCGCGAAGAGGATATCTCATTTACTACCAAGCGACACCCTTCATACGTTCATCACAAAGCCGGTGTAATGAAAGACGGAAAAATCCTCGTGCTGGAGAGTACGATACTTTTCGATGCAGGGGCATATGTAACGTTATCACCGGTTGTTCTTTCCCGCGGAACCCTGCACGCCTGTTCCGTATACAGTATACCCAACGTCAGGATTACAGCAAAGGCAGTAAAATCGAATATTCCTCCGCCGGGTGCATTCAGGGGATTCGGTGCCCCTCAGACTCTATTCGCTATGGAGGCATTTATCGACACGATAGCCCACCGCCTCAAACTGAGTCCCTATGAAGTAAGAAGGAAAAATCTCCTGAAGACCGGTTCAGAGATGGCAACAGGCCAGCAGCTTACCGAGGGAGTTGCCATTGACAGGTGTCTTGACCGACTTATCAGTATATCCGATTTCAAAAAGAAATTTGAAATCTACAGAAAGCAGAGCAAGAGCAGAGAGACAGAGATACTTAAAGGCATAGGTATTGCCACAGTACTGCACGGAGGCTCATTTACCGGCAGCGGGGAACTGATGCTCAAATCGAAGGCCGCGATTCAGCTGAACCCGGACGGGACCCTTGAAATTCTCATAGCAAACACAGATATGGGGCAGGGAGTTCAGACAATATTCCCGCAGATTGCCGCAAGCAAACTCAATATACCGATAGAGCTGGTAAAATGTCCGCTTCCTGATACCTCGAGAGTCCCGAATTCGGGTCCCACAGTCGCTTCCAGAACTACTATGATAGTAGGAAGGATAATCACATTGTGCTGTGACGAGCTTCTCAATCTGTTCGAAAAACATTATAAAGAAAAAATTAAGATCGATAACGGTATACTTTTGCTCACAAAATCGAAAAAGCGGATACCGTTCAGGAAGGCGGCATCTGAAATAGCCTCAAAGAAACCACTCTACATCGAAAAGCAGTATGATTTCCCTCCCGAACAGGTATGGGATGAGCAGAATTACAAAGGTACCGCATATCCTGTCTATTCATGGGGCGCTATTGCCATAGAGGTCGAGGTCAACAAATACACCTTCGAAATAAGACCGGTTAATCTTTACACCGTCTATGAAATCGGCAGGGCTATCAATCCGAAGTCTGCAATTGGTCAGCTCGAAGGCGGCTCCATACAGGCACTGGGGTACGGACTGATGGAAAAATGCGAACTGAAAAACGGAAAATTCTTTCAGAACAGACTCCAGACATATATAATTCCGACGTCAGAGGATATGCCGGAGATTAAGACAGAGATTATCGAGGTTCCGTACCCGAGGGGACCTTTCGGGGCGAAGGGACTCGGAGAGCTTCCCCACAACGGAGTAGCCCCTGCCCTGAGAAATGCCGTCCTGAATGCACTCGGAATCGAGATAAACGAAATACCGATAAATCCGGAAACCATACTCAAATATATGAAAAACAGAGGACTTGTATGATAAAAAGAAAATGGCAGATAAACGGAAAGGTACATAATATTCAGTTTGAAGAAGAATCGAGACTGCTGGACGTCCTCAGAGACAGACTCGGACTTACAGGTACCAAGGAGGGTTGCGGAGAGGGCGAATGCGGAGCATGCAGTGTCATTATTGACGGCGAACTGAAACTGGGTTGTCTCCAGCTTGCAGCAGTGCTTAGTGACGGAACAGATATACTTACAATAGAAGGCGTCGAAAAGACGGCTCTGGGGAAAAGGATTCAGAAATCGTTTCTGGAATCAAATGCAGTGCAGTGCGGGTTTTGCACTCCCGGAATGGTAATGGCTACCTATTACCTTTTGTCAAACAATAAAAATATTGACCGCAGGACCATCAAAACGGCTCTGTCGGGGAACCTCTGCAGATGCACCGGATACAGGTCTATTTTCGAAGCAGTCGAACTGGCATCGGGGAGAAAATGAGCTATGAATATATTCACCCCTTCAAACATCAAGGAATTGTTTGAAATAAGAGCAAAACACAGCAATGCGGTTCTCCTTGCGGGCGGTACAGACCTTCTTGCTCAATGGCACAACAACAAGTCCCATCCCCAGAAAGTAATATCCCTCTCCGGCATTAAAAATCTCTCATTTGTAAAAGAAGAAAAGAATTATGTTGAGATAGGGGCACTCACAACACATTCGGTCATTGCCGCAGATAGAACAATAAAAAAGCTTCTTCCTGTCCTGTCGTATGCTGCGTCAACCATAGGTGCTCCGGCAATAAGAAATATGGGTACTATCGGCGGAAATATTGCAAATGCCTCTCCCGCTGCAGATTTACCTCCGGCATTATTGATTTATGATGCAAGTCTGATACTTGCCTCACAAAGCGGTAACCGCGAACTGAAACTATCTGAATTTTTCAGGGGATATAAACTTACAGCACTTTCAGATAATGAGTTCATATATTCAGTCCGCATTCCGCTCCCGCCCGCTGATATCTACTCGGAATTCTTCAAGATCGGGACGAGAAGAGCCCAGTCAATAGCAAAGGTATCATTTGCAGGACTGATTAAAAAGGATAAAAAAGGTATTGAAACAATAAGACTTGCCGCAGGGTCGGTTGCACCTGTGCCAATCAGACTTTATGAAACCGAAAGATTTCTACAGGGGAGAATTCTGACACGTTCGGTTATTTCAAGTGCCTGCGATATAATGCTTAAATACCTGAAGCCTATATCAGATGTCAGGTCTACCGAAGAATACAGAAAATTTGCACTAAAAAACTTACTAACAAGATTTTTGAATAAGGCCTGAGCTAACTTTAATATTCGTCATATTCGTCATACCCGGCACCCAAAAACCGCATAATATCAAGCTATTAACACTAAAAACAGAAAAGTTTCGGAAAACTCTCTGCCTGGCACCGCAGCAGAATCTTCAGAGGATACTACGTAGCGGTACAAGAGCATTATATCAGCAGGATCTGTTCTGTTTCTTCATTAATTCTTTTATAAGATCTATAAGTTTCTGGGGCAGATTCTTGGGAATTTCTACAAGTATTTTAAGATATAAATCACCCCGTCCCTGAGATTTCAGGTGCGGAATGCCCTTTTGGGGTAATCGCAGAACTGTTCCGGAAGATGACATCTCCGGTATTTTTACAGAGATTATACCATCGAAAGTCTCCACATCCACCTTCCCTCCGGCTACAGCATCATAAAGCGAGACATAAAGGTCCCTGTAAAGGTCGTCACCCTTTCTCGTGTAAACCGGGTCCTCCTTGATATGAACTTCAAGATAGAGGTCTCCGTCCCTGCCATTCCCCTTACCCGGCATACCCTTCCCGGCAACCCTGATCTTATAATTGTTATCTACTCCCTGCGGTATTCTGACCGAGAGCCTCTGCTCCTTTTCATAGGAACCTCTCCCGCCGCACTTTGAGCAGGTTGACTGGGAAATATAACCCGTTCCGTTACAGGTACGGCATTTGGAGCCTATTCTGAAGGAGCCCTTGAGAATACCCTTAAAACCTGTCCCGTTGCAATCCGGACAGGTTGTCTTGCCTTTTGAACCCGTTATCCCCGTACCTCTGCAGACATCACACCTGACCGGCTTTTCAAAAGAAACATCAATACTATTTCCCTGAACCACATCTCTGAGTGTAATATAAACAGGATAGTTGATATCCTCTCCGTCTTCATCCCTTACCCGTCTTCCCTGATTCTGAAATCCCTGATTGAATATCTGTGAAAAGATATCCTGAAACCCCGAAAAATTGAAATCCTCAAAATTTACATCCCGAAAACCTTCTCCCTGCGGACTGGAAGCATAACCACCCTTTACATCACCGAACATATCATAACGTTTTCTCTTCTCCGGGTCAGAGAGGACTTCGTATGCCTCATTTACCTCCTTGAATTTCTCCTCAGCCTGTTTATTCCCCGGATTCAGGTCCGGATGATACTTCTTGGCAAGTCTCTTGTATGCGCTCTTTATCTCCTTTTCTGTCGCATTTTTCGGGACACCAAGAATATCATAGTAATCCTTCATCCTATTTCACCTCTATCGTAATACTATCCTTCTTCCTCTTGGGCATTCTGACAGATAGAACACCGTTTTTATAGGTTGCAGAAATTCTGTCTTTATCTACCAAATCCGGCAAAGTAAACGTCCTTATGAAATTCCCGTACATTCTTTCCATACGGTAAAAATTGCCCTGAAGGGCGTTCTCATCCATATTCCTGACACCTTTGATAATCAGAATATTGTCCTCAAGGCGTATTTCAATGTTCTTCTGAGTGGTGCCGGGTATCTCTGCCTCTACAATTATCTCATTTTCGTTCTCAAACGCATCCACCGGAGGTTCCCATGACCCTCCCTGCAGGGCATCCTTTCTGTGCCTCAGTGAAATATCATCAAACATATCCGAAAATCTCTGGGCAAAAGAGACAAACTCATAATAAAAATCCCATTTAGACATCACATCCTCCGTCAAAGTTTATTTGCAGCCAGCTCTGCCAGATAAGAGCGTTCGCCTTTCTCAAGCAGAACATGCCCGTAAACCTTCTCACTCATAAACTTATGAATTATGTATACAAGTCCGTTATTCATCGAATCGACATACGGATTGTCGATCTGGTAAGGGTCTCCCGTCAGAATAATCTTGGTACCCTCTCCCGCCCTCGTAATTATCGTCTTGACTTCGTGAGGTGTAAGGTTCTGAGCCTCGTCCACAATGATAAACTGTTTTGGGAGTGACCTGCCCCTTATATAAGTCAGTGGCTCTATCTCGACGATACCCATATCCTCGAGCTCCTTATAACCTCTTGTCCTTTTCTTGTCGGTACGCGTAACACCCATAATAAATTCAATGTTGTCGAATATCGGCTTCATCCAGGGATTCAGTTTCTCCTCAATCTCACCCGGGATAAACCCGATATCGCGCCCGAGTGGAAATATAGGTCTTGATACGAGCATTTTCAAGTATCTGTTTTCGTCCGCAACCTTCATAAGGCCTGCCGCAATTGCCAGAAGGGTCTTTCCTGTTCCCGCCTTACCTACCAGTGTGATAATCTGGACCGAATCATCCAGCAGTAATTCCATAGCAAAAGACTGTTCCCTGTTCTTCGGTCTTATACCCCATACGCCTTCCTTGGGAATACTGATGAGTCTTTTCAGAATTTTCTTTTCTGTATCGACTCTTGCGAGGGCCGACTGGGAGGGATTGGTCTCCGATTTGAGCTGGACGAATTCATTCGGATAAAAATCGGTCGTATCGAACTCCATCGTGCCGCTCTCATAAAACTGGTCGATCTTTTCAGAGGTCGTAACAACCTCCCTGAACCCCTTATATATCTCGGTTATATCCTTTCTGTCCCTGACATAGTTTACCGCCTTGACTCCGAGTATATTGGCACGGATTCTCAGATTGACATCCTGAGAGACAAATATCGTCGGAACATCGGGTTCTTCCTTTTTGAGTCTTAAGGCAACAGAAAGGATCTTATTGTCGACATTCCGTCTGCTCGTAATATATTCCGGCAGGTCTTCGGAAGAAAACATTACCTTTATCGTCCCGCCGTTTTCAAGCTTTATTCCGTCCACTATAGAACCTTTTGTACGGAGCTGGTCGATAGTCCTTGTTACTGTTCGTGCATTTCTTCCCAGTTCGGAAAGTTCCTTCTTGAAATTATCTATCTCCTCAATTGCATATATCGGCACGACAACAGTATTGTCCGCAAACGCAAATATCGCCATCGGGTCGTGCAGCAGAATATTCGTATCAAGGACAAAGTTCTTTCGCATAACACCTCCTGAATATATTTTTATATCATTATGCCGGACACGGTAAAAACATGGGCCTCAATGTATCATATATAGGATAATTTTGCGAACAAAAAAATCCGAATAAAACAAGGAAAAGAAGAACGGCTGAAAATATTAGTACGAGAATTTTCTTTCGCAGATATATCCCGAAACAGTATTATTTGAAACTGTTGCGGAGAATTTACAGGTCTCATCCACATTTTCAGGTTTAAATCCGGGAGCATTAATCAGGGCTGAAATCTTTAATGAATCCGACTGATTATTCGTGGCATTGTAGTCAGTCGAGGAATTGAACGAACCCTTAAACGATATATTACCGGATAATGTCACGGCGAGATCAAGATTGTTTTGTGTACGCTTGCTAGTCTGGCAATTAGTCATCTGAAACATAAGGTCAACTGTCGTAATCCCGTTATTCTGCGAGTACCCTGTCGAGCCGGTAATGGTCACATTCCCTCCGTTCGGACAGGTGGTCGTAAGATTCTGGGAGCCTACAGGTTTGCCTGCAAAGTTTATATTATAGATCTGGGAGACCGAATCTATAATTGCATAGCCTGTATACCTGTCTATGTCCGACTGGGAAAGTTTATTCTCTTTGTCAGTCAGGTCACTGCAGGCAACAACAAGAATAACCATTAACACAAAAAATAATTTTTTCATCCTCGTACTCTCCTTCTCCACCCCAGTTTTTTCATTATATCACAATAAACAGAAAATACTACAACTTGTTTTTTCAAGGACCGACCAATAAAAAAAAGAGCCTTCAATCTATGAAGGCTCCAAGGTATGAAGTTCTGGAATAGTTGTGTTAGTTCTTTTTGGGAATAGTTGCTTCGGCAACAACCGAATATGTTGTTCTGGATTTATAAGGTGCCGGGGTCAGCTTATCTGAACTCATCTTAACAAAAGAGATTCCTTTTACTTCAGGTCTCAGATATCCGTCCTGTTTTTCCTCCTTCAGCAGGCCATAAAAACCGATTGAGTTTGCAATAGTCATTCTTACTGAGTCCATCGACGGATTTGTGCCCCCTGTTGCTCTGAGGAGTTGTCCGAGTGCATCGAATGTGGTGTAGCCTGCAAGCGGATTGAAGACCCTCTGATATTTATATAATCTCCCTTCGAAGTTTACAATTGACCCCTCTGACTCCGCAACGGGAGATGTCGGAATCACAAAGTCCGCCTTCTTTGCCAGTTCGCTCCCGAAAATATCAAATACCACCAGAAGTTCAGGTTTGTACCCAAGAATATCACTCATGTCGGAGTTGAATGTTATAACTGCCTTTGCCTTTTTACTCCGGAGCAGTTCACGGCCATTTCTTATGGATGCATCGTCCGTGAAACCGAATTTTCCGGACCTGATGATGTCGTTGTATCCGGCTCCGTTACTCTCATTCCTCAGCAATACAAGGCCATTGGTCAGTCTTCCGGACAATAGCGTCAGATTGATTACTGATGCCAGATCGCTCTGATTGTTCCCAAAGATATAATCCGTATTGAATACTGAAATTACTCTCCTGCTCAGGTCAGAAAACAGTTCACTTACAAAGGCTGTATCCTGATTATCTTCTTTATAATTCTTCGACAACTCACCAAATCCCGGGATATTTTCAGCAGATTTATCATACCTCTTCTCGGAGATAAGCTTTGCTACAACCCCGTTTACAAAAGCCGATATGTCCTTTGCGGGGATAAATCTGTGGACATACTTTCTGAACTCCTTCGATTCCTCTCCTATCCAGATGAGTTTTGCACCGTTATTTACGGCCTTTTTCAGTTCGAATCCAAAGACCTTCGTATATGCAAGTGTGCCGGCATTTCCGAAGACTACAACATACTCTGCCTTCGCAATATCCTCACATTTCGCCGTTGAAAAGTTCGTACCGGTGTAATCCGAAATATTCAGACTGTCGTTCTGACAGAGTTCGTTTACAGAGATGATGTTTCTGATGCCGAGCTTTGATGCTAATGCACCTGTCAGGTACAGCTCCTCATTCGACATTCTCTCCGATACTACAAAGACCGTCTCCTCCGGTTTTGACTTTTTGAGGACGTCAGAGAGTTCGACAATTGCATTGCTGATATCGACCTTGCTTCCTTTTACTAACGGTGAATACAATCTGTCCGGATTTTTAACATAATAGGTTCCGAATCTGCCCTTTGCACAGAGTTCGGGTTCAACATATCTGTCTTTCTGTTTTCCGTTGATATAGAATATCTCCTTACCGACGTGGTTGACAGTCAGTTCACATCCGACCGAGCAGAACGAGCAGACGGAATCCGCAGGAATTGTTCTGTACGGACCCGGTCTGTTGCTGATAATCCTGTGGACTATTGCGCCGGTAGGACATACTTCTATACAGTTTCCGCAGGATATACAGGTCGTCTCCTGAAGCGGTTTATCGAGGGCCGGCTTCACAACCGTATCGAATCCGCGGTTGACAAAACCAAGGGCGCTGATACCGATTACATCACTGCAATATCTCACGCATCTGCCGCAGAGAATACACTTGTTTGCATCGAGGATAATAAACGGATGTCTGTCGTCAACCTTGTATTTCTTTGCCTTTCCGTGATAACTCTCCTGTCTTGCGGCATATTCACCAGAAAAGACCTTGAGGTCACAGTCGAAGACGGAATTACATCCGCAAGAGAGACATCTCAGGCTCTCTTTTTCCGCCATATCCTTTGTGATTATATGGTCGACCTCCTTATAATTGTGGACTCTCTCCTTCGGGTCTGATTTCGGTATCTTTGTCCTCTCTGTCTTCGGCTGTGACTCGAAGAAGGATTTATCGATCTCTGCAACAGCCGTCTTCTTCGATAAAAATTCTGTCTTGAATTTCTCGACCTTCCCTGTCCTGACATACGAGTCAATCACCATAGCGGCCTTTCTGCCCGCACCTATGGCATCGATTGCCGCCATAGGGCCTGTGAACACATCGCCGCCGGTAAATACACCTTCGATATTCGTAGCATATGTCTCGGGACTTGCCTCGATTGTATTCCACTTTGTAATTTTAAGATTCTCTGCGAAATCGAGGACAGGCTCCTGACCAATCGCCGACACTATATAATTGCACTCGTAAACAAACTCCGAACCCTTGATCGCAACCGGTCTTCTCCTGCCCGATGAATCCGGTTCTCCGAGTTCCATTCTGTAACACTCAATTCCCTTCAGTTTATCGTTTTCTACAACCGCCTTCTTGGGGGCAACCAGAAACTGAATCTCCACACCTTCGGCGATCGCATCCTCAACCTCATCGTGGTCTGCCGGCATCTCATTGCGTGTTCTTCTGTATAGTATTGCGACCTTTTTTGCACCGCACCTGAGCGCTGTCCTTGCTGCATCTATTGCCGTATTTCCGCCGCCGATTACCACTACAGTACCTTCAAGCTTCGGAGGCCCGTCCCTCTTTACCTGTTCCAGAAACTTTATACCGGAGAGAATCGACGAATGATTCTCGTTTTCGATTCCCATAGGTTTTGCAGTCCAGGCACCTACGGCTACATAGACAGCATCATTCTCCTTTCTGAGCTGGGAGAGTGTAATATCTGTCCCGATTTTTACATTGTTCTTTGCCTCGATTCCGTGAGCAAGCAGATAATTTATCTCCTTGTCGAGTATTGCCTGAGGAAGTCTGTATTCGGGAATACCGTATCTGAGCATACCTCCGAGTTTTGGTTGTTTGTCATAGATAGTAACCGAATAACCCTTTTTTGCAAGGTAGTATGCACAGGTAAGTCCTGAGGGTCCACCTCCCACTACTGCAACTTTTTTCCCGTTCTTGGGGGTAATTTTTGGAGGAGGGAGTTTGTCGTATTCAAGGTCGGAGACATACCTCTTCATCACATTTACCGCAACCGGTGAGTCGATATCCTTTCTGCGGCAGTTTGCCTCACAGTATCTAACGCAGACCCTTCCGCAGGTAAGAGGCATAGGATTCGTCTCCCTGATGAGTTCGAGCGCCTCATAATACAGGCCCGCATTCGCAAGTGCAAGATAACCCTGAACGTCCACATTCGCAGGGCAGTTTACATAACAGGGTCCCCTGCAATCTGCATAGTGGTTCGAAAGGAGCATCGAGAGGGCTTTTTGACGGGATTCAAGAGCCATCTCAGAGTCGGTATAGATATCCATACCTTCGGCAACAGGTGTCGTGCAGGACATAACGAGTCTGTTCTGGTTTCTGAGTTCCACCACACATACAAGGCAACTTCCGTAGGGCGGAAGTCTCGGGTCATAGCAGAGGGTCGGTATATCTATCCCGTTCTCTCTCGCCACATTCAGAATGGTCTTGGATGAATCTGCAGAAATCTCTTTTCCGTTTATCTTAATCTTTACAAGATTTGCCATATTTGCCTCCCTTAATCCTTTAAGATTGCATCAAAATTACAGACTGTAAAACACTTGCCGCACCTTGTGCATTTGCTCTGGTCTATTACGTGGGGCTTCTTCTTTTCGCCGCTGATGCAGTTTGCCGGACACTGTCTTGCACATATCATACAACCTGTACATTTCTCCGGAATGATGGAAAATTTTACGAGAGCACCGCAGGAGTGTGCCGGACACCTCTTCTCCCTGATATGAGCCTCATATTCATCCCTGAAATACTTTATGGTCGTAAGTACCGGATTGGGGGCCGTCTGACCGAGACCGCACTGAGAGGTCTTCTTAATATATTCACCCATTTCGACAAGTCTGTCGATATCGTCTTCCTTCCCCTTCCCCTCAACAATTCTCTCAAGTATCTCGAGCATTCTCAATGTCCCGATTCTGCAGGAGGTGCATTTGCCGCAGGATTCCAGCTGGGTAAAGTTCAGAAAGAATCTTGCCATTTCGACCATACAGGTAGTCTCGTCCATTACCACAAGACCGCCCGAACCCATAATCGCACCTGTCTTCGTTATCTGCTCGTAGTCAATCTGCGTATCGGCGAGCGATTCGGGGATACACCCTCCGGACGGTCCTCCCATCTGAACGGCCTTGAATTTCTTCCCGTCCTTAATACCACCGCAGACATTGAAAACCACATCCCTGATAGTGATTCCCATCGGGACTTCCACAAGCCCGGTCCTGACGGCCTTACCCGCTATTGCAAATACCTTCGTTCCCTTGCTCTTCTCCGTACCCATTGCTGCAAACTTTTCCCAGCCGTTCAGTATAATCCACGGGACATTGGCAAAGGTCTCGACATTGTTTATATTGGTGGGTTTTCCCCAGAGCCCTTTTACCGCAGGATACGGCGGCCTTGGTCTCGGGGTTCCTCTCTTACCTTCGATTGACTGCATAAGTGCCGTCTCTTCACCGCAGACAAAGGCACCGGCACCCTCTTTGAGTTTTATTCTGAATGAAAAGTTTGAACCGAAGAGGTTATCTCCCAGATACCCCTTCTCCTCCAGAAGTCTGATAGCCTTTTTAAGTCTTCTGACCGCAAGCGGATATTCGGCCCTGCAGTATATATATCCCACGGATGCCCCGATTGCATATCCGCATATCATCATCCCTTCGATAACTGAATGGGGGTCGCCCTCCAGAACCGATCTGTCCATAAAAGCCCCGGGGTCTCCCTCATCGGCATTGCATATTACATATTTCTGATCGGCAACAGATGATTTTGCAAATTTCCACTTCTGACCGGTCAGAAATCCTGCGCCGCCTCTGCCTCTAAGGCCAGATTTAAATACAACATCTATAACTTCGTCTGGTGTCATTGAGGAGAGGACCTTTCTTATAGCTTTGTAGCCATCCCTCTTTTCATATTCCTCTATTGAATCGGGGTCTATAAGACCACAATTTCTCAAAACAATCTTATACTGACGTTCGTTGAATTGTTGTTCAGCCCCGCTCTTATAGTCTTTAAGAACGATAAATTCATCAACTGGAGTATTGTTTTTAAGATGTGATTCAACTATCTTTTGGGCCTTCTTCTCATCTACATCTCCGTAGAGATAGACTGTCTTTCCATCTGTGATTTCTACAAGTGGTTCTTTATAACACATACCCATACAACCTGTAGTGGCGAGTGTTATGTCTTTATTATCCTTTAGAAATGTCTCGAATGATTTATATACTTTATCGGCACCCGCAGAAATTCCACAGGTTGCCATTCCTACTGTTACCTTATACATTTTGCCTCCTTTAGTTTGTCTCTTTCCCTTTTTTCTGGTACTCTTTGATTATTTTTCTGAGTTTCTGAGGTGTGAGTTTGCCGTGTGTATCTTCATTTATCATAATAACGGGGGCAAGCGAGCAGCAACCCAGACAGGCCACGGGCATTACCGTAAAGAGACCGTCCTCCGTTGTATCCGTCCCTTCGAGTTTTAATTCGTCATTGAGGATATCAAGAAGGGTTCTTGCATCATTCACGTGACAGGCCGTTCCATCACAGACCCTTATCATATATTTCCCGGGCGGCCGCAGCCTGAACTGCTTGTAAAAGGTTATTACCGAGAAGATATTGCTGACGGAGACACCGGTTATTTCAGAGATCTCCTCAATCGCCTTCTCAGGGACGTAACCTTCCTTCTCCTGAACCTTCTGCAGAAGCGGGATTACCTGAGAGGGGTCATTGAGTGTATGCTCTATAGTCTCCCTTTCGAAAAATTTACTTTCTGGTATTGTCTGCATACACAGTCCTCCTTGATAAATACGGTAGTAAGTAATGATAAAAACATATTATTGTCAATGATAATCGGGGAATTTTGGTTTTTGTTCCGATATCCTGTTTTTACCAAAAAAAAGCCCTGCGACAAAGCAGGGCTTTCATATTAAAAAGTAATCTTTCTTATTAAACTATTCCGTAGGCAAGCATTGCCTTTGCTACTTTGATGAAGCCGGCAATATTTGCTCCTGTCAGGTAATCTCCCTTCTTACCGTATGCCTCTGCGGCATCAAGACAGGACTTGTGAATATTCTTCATAATGTTGTGGAGTCTCTGGTCAACCTCTTCTCTTGTCCAGCTGAGTCTGAGACTGTTCTGGCTCATCTCCAGACCTGAAGTGGCGACGCCGCCGGCATTTGCTGCCTTTGCGGGACCATAAAGGACATTATTGCTCTGATAGACCTTTATTGCATCCAGATCAGACGGCATATTGGCCCCTTCTGATACGCACATACAGCCGTTCTTTACCATCGCCTCTGCAAGCTCCTTATTGATTTCGTTCTGTGTTGCACAGGGGAGCGCTATATCGTGCTTGAGACCTTTCTCTTTGATAACCTGCCATACGGAAAGCCCCTCATAGTAAGGAACTTTGTATTTGTCAGCATATTCCTTAATTCTGCCTCTCTTTACATTCTTGAGTTCCATTACATAGGCGAGTTTCTTTGCATCAATACCTTCTTCATCAACAATGGTACCGTTTGAATCAGAGAGTGTAATTGCCTTCCCGCCAAGGTGATTGACTTTTTCAACCGCATACTGGGAGACATTTCCCGAACCTGATACTATCACCCTCTTACCCTTGAAATCCAGATTGCGGGTTGCAAGCATCTCTGCTGCAAAATAGACCGTCCCGTAACCTGTCGCCTCCGGCCTGATGAGTGAGCCGCCGTACTCAAGTCCTTTTCCTGTCAGAACTCCCGTATGTTCGTTTCTGATCTTCTTGTAGTAACCGTACATAAAACCGATCTCTCTTCCGCCGACACCGATATCTCCTGCGGGGACATCGACATCCGCACCGATATGTCTGAAGAGTTCTCTCATAAATGCATAGCAGAATCTCATAACTTCCCTGTCGGACTTTCCCTTCGGGTCAAAATCGGAACCGCCCTTGCCGCCGCCCATCGGGAGCGTGGTGAGTGAATTCTTGAAGATCTGCTCGAATCCCAGGAATTTGATAACACCGAGATTTACTGACGGATGGAATCTCAGACCGCCCTTGTACGGACCAATGGCATTATTGAACTGAACCCTGAAACCCCTGTTTACGTGTACTACACCCTTGTCGTCCTCCCATGGGACCCTGAAGATGATTGCCCTGTCGGGCTCGACAATTCTTTCATAAATATTGGCTTTTACAAATTCAGGATGCTTCTCTACGGTAGGCTCCAGTGTGGTCATTACCTCTGTTACAGCCTGAATAAATTCGGGCTGTGATGAATCCTTCTCTTTTACCTTTGCAATTACATCACTGATTACGGACATAATTCAATCCTCCTCTGTCAGAAATTAATTAGTCAGACGGCCTGACAGCCACCGCTGACAACACAAGTTTGTTAAGAAAATTTCAATAAAACCCACAGCGATTAAATCTGCTACTACCAAGTTTTTACTCTGTCAATCAAAAAAGGATTTAACCAAAAAGTTACGGAAAAGAGGTTTTTTTATTTGACAGGGATTTTTATTTGGACTTAATTATTGAGTGTCAACCTCAGGAGGACTGTCAATGATTAATATTAAAATTGAAAAAAGGCCGGAAAATCAGTTGAAACCAAAACCAAAACTCAAATACGCAGAAAACGAAAAGGACGAACTGGGTTTCGGCAAATACTTCTCAGACCATATGTTTCTGATGGACTACACTAAAGACCACGGGTGGAATAACGCAAGGATAATACCGTATTCAGACCTCCCGATGGACCCGGCCGCTATGGTATTTCATTACGGGCAGGCGATATTCGAGGGACTCAAGGCATATCGGGGAAAGGACGACCACATCTTCCTCTTCAGGGCGAGAAATAATTTCGAGAGATTCAACAGGTCTGCAAAGAGACTATGTATGCCGCGGGTTGACATTGACTCCGCCGTGAAGGGACTGAAGGAACTTATCAAGATCGATAAGGACTGGATTCCCTACGGGACAGGAAGAGCCCTGTATATAAGACCTACTATGATAGCCACCGAACCTGCTCTCGGTGTAAGACCTTCGAGCACATATCTCTTCTTTATAATCGTCGGTCCGGTAGGCGCATATTACCCGGAGGGCTTCAACCCTGTGAAGATATATGTGGCAGACAAATATGTGAGGGCAGTGAGAGGAGGTCTCGGAGAGGCCAAGACAGCAGCTAATTATGCCCACAGCCTCTATGCAGCAGAGGAGGCAAAGCAGCTCGGTTTCACACAGGTACTCTGGCTGGATGCAATAAATATGAAGTACGTCGAGGAAGTCGGGACAATGAATATCTTCTTTTATATAAACGACGAGATAATAACCTCACCGCTTACGGGTTCGATACTCCCCGGTATTACCAGAGATTCCGTAATAAGAATTGCCCGTGACTGGGGATACAAGGTGTCGGAAAGACTCCTCTCGATCGACGAACTGATTCATCATATTGAAAAAGGCGAGGTCAAAGAGATATTCGGTACAGGGACTGCGGCCATAATCTCACCGGTCGGAGAGCTGTATTACAGAGGAAAGAATTATTCGATTGCGGACGGCAAGGTCGGTGAACTTTCGAAGAAACTGTTCGATTATATTCAGGACCTGCAATACGGAATGAAACCGGATCCATATGAGTGGGTTGAACAGGTAATATAAATCTTCTGTGAAAACAAAGTATCTTTGCATTATTTCCTTACTGCTTGCGGGTGGAATACTCTCTGCATCGGAGCTGCCTCCAGAGTATATCAAGGCAATCTCGCTTATCGAGACCGGCAGGAGGTCAGATGCATCCGCTGTTCTGAAGACTCTGACAGACAAATATCCTGAATGGGGGCTCTTTTATCTCGAATATGCCGCCAACTGCATCTATCTCGAGTGCCCTGACGATGAAATCGAAAAAAATCTCGAAAAGGCGCAGAAACTGCTTGTAGATAACCCGAGATTTTACTTTTACAGGGGGCTTTTTCTGGAACACAAGAATACTGACGAGGCACTAAAGTCATACGACAAAGCTATCTCACTCAAGCCTGATTACACTGATGTGCTGATACGGGCCTGTATGCTGTATGCAGAGAAAAACGATTTTAAATCGGCAATCTCATATTACGATTCCGTTCCGGCCGACAAGAGAAACAGTGCTCTGGTTCTGAAAATAATCAATCTTCTCGTTCAGAACAAGAGTTATGGCAGGGCAGAGAAGGAACTGCTCTGGCTCGTCAGGAATCACCCGTTAAATGAGCTGTACCTGAGAAGGCTGCTCGAATTATATGACCTGACAGGAAATAAAGATAAGGCAAAAGAGGTCTTAAAAAGACTGCAGACCCTCAATCCGGAAAAGAAGAAAATTATGAGACCGTTGAAGTAATTACTGCAAAACCTCTTCAAAGGTTTAAAAAATCCGGCTATGAAAATATAAGGAATCTATTTATAGAAAAGCCACCATTTAGGAGGGAGCCTTACCACATAGGCATCCGAATATTCAAAGGAATAATTGTTCCAGTTCGAACCAAAGTATATATTAGCACTGCTTCTGCTTATAGAGGCAAAACACTCTGCAAAATAATTCTTTTCACCCTCATAGTTGAGAGATGTATAGGAATGAGTATGGGCGATTCTTAGAATCAGCGGATTCTGCCTTAACTGAACCAAAAAGAGCTGATTATCCATCCAGGAATGTCTGCTGCCTGACGGGGTGTTCCTCGAGCCGTAGGTCGAGACCAGAACCCACCCTTTTGATTCGTAATTGTTGCCCGAAAAGTGGAGTCCGATATCTGCATTAATCCCGAAAGGAATCTCAATAAGGTTTGTCTCTGCTCCTGATTTCAGATCTGCCATTGCAATCCAATCTGTACTGTTATTCTGATATATCATCACGTCTCTGCCATTCTCATCGATAGCAACATCCATATGCCCGTTAGCCCCGTCCGGCAACGAGAGCCTCATGGTCAGATTCCTTTCAAATACTCCGACAGGCGGTGTATATCCCGCCCCGATATCCTCGTATCCGAAGAGGCAGCTCTCTCCTGAAATATCCATACTCGTCCAGTTGAGACCAACTCCTTCCGGCAGAGAGGAAGAGTTATAGAGACCCAAAACCTTATCTTCAGACCTGTCATAGACCACAACATTCAGAAGCTCATACGAATCATTCAGGAGCATCAGACACCAGTATCTTCTGTCATAAGAGGCATCTCCCTCTGTACCTGTTGAAATAAGAGATACCTTAAGATTCTCCTTTCTGAAATCGTGCAAAGTCTCGGATTTACTGTGTGAAATATTATAACTTCTGAGTTCACTGCCATAGAAATAATAGAAAATATCCGGATCCAAATTATCCCACCTCGGTTCTGGTTCCTGTCCACCTCCGTTTATTCCTTCAAGTTTACGAATAAGCGAAAAGTCTTGAGTGCTGTAAAGATACCATTCGCCATCATTACCTCGCAGAATAAGACGACTGCCATCGGCATTTTCGGGGTCCGACCTTGAATACTCGTTCTGGATACCTGTACCAGAATACCCGTCTTTCTTTTTATCTGTTATACGGGCAACAGCAGTCCTGAAATTCAGGTCCTTAAACCATACACCCTTTGGAGGGATCTCTGTCTCAACAGGCTCATAGTAAGCAGTGCCGGTTATAAATTCAAAACCGCCGTCCGGATATAAATCGCTGTCAACTATATATAAATCTGAGAGGTCCTGTAAATCACCAGAAGAAATATCTGCAGAAGTACCGTCCCCCGAAATCGCATCGGTATAAAATTCTGTATCATAATAAGCGTCGGAACTTTTAACCCCCCCGCCCTTATCCTCAGAACAACAAAACAGTAAAACAGAAGCAAAAAGCAGCAGATACCTGCCCTTTTTCAAGTATAAAATTAAACCCATACTGACCATATATTATTTATGAAATTGTATGTCAAGGGATTATATATTGCGAACTGAAGATACCCCTAAATTTTGCTGTTTTTTTGGAATCCAAATACATTTGAATTATCTGTTTTATTACTTTAAAAACAAGCTTACTTTCAGGGCCTCTTATCTCCTTATGTCTGTTAACATTATATCAACAAAATATACCTGTATTTTCATAACTTTCAACAGAAGTATTATTTTCACTGGAAATACCCCAAAATTTTTCATAAATCCTCCGTAAAACTAAATCTTAGCTGGTTTTTATTCACTTTTTTCTCTTTACTAAGCATCTGCTTTATCCTTTTCATAATGATTTTAAGTACTTCAGATAATCCGTCCCCAAG
>DYEF01000098.1 GCA_020725805.1 Bdellovibrio sp. | reverse complement strand
CCAACGGATTTCGAAGCATCCAATTTAAACTTTATAGCAAAGTATACCAAAGCCACCACCTAAGTCGGACATTTCGGTACGGCTTTAGCCTACTCAATGTCCTTTTAATACCAAGATCGCTGGGTAATAGAGTGCATCGAAACCAAGATTATATTAGGCGTTTCGATATACTCGCTTTGCTCGCTACTCAACGTCCTTGCGATTTAAAGGTCGCTGAGTAATTGAGTGTACCGAAGCGACAAACTCATTTGGACATTTCGGTACAGCTTTGCCTACTAAACGCCCTTTTATCAGCGATTTAATCTTTGGTTTTTTTCTAATCAGATATTCTATTCAATCATACTCAACAAGACTACATTCCCTCTCAAATATTCAATACAAAGAGCATTCTAAAATAGTAAATTGCAGGAACAACCGCTATCGGTTTCTGCCTTCTCTTTTGCTGTATCTTTTACCGCAGTTATATCCTCTTCTATGGCATCTTCCTCAATGAAAATATCTTCCGTAATCATCCCGTCTTCTCTAACCGGCACATCTGCACCTGTATCAGAGGCTTCTGTATCTGTGAGGACGACATCCTTTGTCTCAGAAATATCACTTACATAGGTATCAGAAGAGACGTCTGTAATGAAAGAGTCAGTTGAGATATCATAATTCACATCAGTAAGGCTTATATCGGTATAATTGGTATCCGTATAGGAAATATCGGAATATCCGGCATCAGAAAGCGGTGCGGGACAAAAAGATGAGCCCTTTCCGGAGCCGTCAAGAGTGGTATCCACAGAGCCCCTGTTGGAGGTAGCCCAGATATAATACTCCTCGAATTTTACCCTGTAATTTTCGGCCTTCTGCAAAACTGCATGGGAGGGAACCTGACCCTTCGGATAGATTACTGCAAATGCCATCTTCATATGACAGGGCTCGGTAGCAGGCTCGCGGTCTCCGAGTGCCGCTATAATCTGTCCGATATTTACCTTTACTCCCTTCCCGCTAATGGTCTTTGTCTCACCCTTTTTAAGAGGAGTATTCGAACTATCGGATATATTGCCTGTATTTACAAGAAGCATCTCTGGTACTTCGCTCTTATCCCGTAATCCCATAAAGTACTGGTCGAGCGGTGAAAACCCTCTCTTTTCATTATAAAACCTGAACTGCCCTCCTCCGAGGTCCTCGATAAAACTCCCGAACATTACTGAGCGGGAGTCAAAGTAATACGAGTAGTGAATATGAAAGTCGGAGTCCTTGTATCCGTCGCACTCTCCGCCGGAGGGCTGGGCATCAGGCATCAATGCCCGTAGCGTACAATGACTTCCGTTTTCGTCCTTATACTTTGCACCCACAAGCCAGAGATGTCCGACTTCGTGGCCTATCACCTCGAGCCCGTTATATACACCGCCTATTGCACCGGTGTAGGCATCTTCGGGATTATCGGGCCAGACAGCAATATCTGCAAGTTTAATCGCGTGTCTGAGTCTGCCGTTTGCAGAGCAGTACTTCGAAGACTGGTCGGTTGGCATATCGAATCCGATTCCCTTTATATTCCTCTTTACCGCCCACCCCTCAGGGGTTCCGAACATTGTGGTCTTGTATGTAGTAAAGAAGAGAATCACGTCGAAGTTCTGAGGGTATTTCTTAAAGAATGCACAGCTCGCCTTAGAGAGGTATGTATTTCCGATTGCTACCGAGGAATTGATAGAGCCGTCAGTATCTTCAATCAGGGCGATATTCTCAAAGGCAGCATAGAGCACAGAAGGAGAAAGAAGTAAGCAGAACAAAAATACTATAAGCAGTTTTTTCATTATAAGCCTCCTTTCTGACAATTATAGATTATTGCCCGAAGAAAACAATCATAAAATATCATTATTTTGACAGCCCTCTATCAAATGATTGTGTCAACTACATAGAAGGTGCTAAAGGCTGAAGTGCTGAAGGCGATAGTGCTAATAAGTTGGCTGAGTAGCGAAGCGTATCGAAGCCACCACCTAAGTCGGACATTTCGGTACGGCTTTAGCCTACTCAATGTCCTTGAAACATAGTTCACAGAAAAAAGTATTGAAGGCCGAAGGCGAAAGAGCATTCTAATATAAAAGGCTGCAGGAACAACCCTCGCTGCCGGACCCGTCCTCTCCCTTATCTGCGACATTGAGGACATCCTTTATTCCGCCGATATCCTTTACATCCTCTGTCCCTGTATCCCTTAATGTGTCTGTTACATATACGTCCTGACCGAACACATCTGTTCCGGTATCATACATTGTGTCGCTCACCGCGTCTTCCTTTATACCGGCATCGATAGTATCTTCGCCTCCGTCAACCGTAGCATCTGATATAACATCCTCCGTTGCGGTGTCAGCAATAATATCCTCAGCTGTATCCGTTACTACATCCTCCGTTATCGTGTCAGCTGTAACATCTTCCGTCGCATCTCCCGACACATCCTGAACCGCTACATCCTCTCCGGTATCATTACCTGCATCATATCCGGCATCCGTCTCGCTCTTTATAACAAATGTCGCAGTGCAACTCCTGTCTTTATCCATTGTAACGGTAATCTCTGCATCCGAACCCGAACAATCCCCGCTCCAACCCGCAAATGCCGAACCTGTATCCGCTACGGCATTCAGAATCACCTGAGTATTGTAGTTGTACTCCTCCATACAATCTGACCCGCAATCTATTCCTGCCGGACTGCTCGCCACCGTTCCTGTCCCCGTACCTGACTTATCCACCATAAGTGTATATCTGTTGATGGCAAAGACTGCCGTAATCATACAGTCTGATACTATAGTATCCGTTGTGTATTTGTCACCATTAAGCGAGCCTCCGCAGGTGCCTGTTACACTCTGCAACGTATATCCTGTATTCGTTATTATCGTGCAGACAGAGACTGAGCCGTGATTTACAGGATTTGGATTGCATACAATACTTCCGCCTGCCTGCGGGTCAGCCGTTGTAATGATTGTATACTCATTAAGGGTGAATGTCGCAGTGCAGCTCCTGTCTTTATCCATTGTAACGGTAATCTCTGCATCCGAACCCGAACAATCACCGCTCCAACCCGCAAAGGCCGAACCTGTATCCGCTACGGCTTTCAGAACAACCTGTGTATTGTAATCATACTCCTCAGTGCAGTCTGAGCCACAATCTATTCCTGCCGGACTGCTCATCACCGTCCCTGTACCTGTCCCTGATTTAATGACTGTAAGGGTATATTGAGGTATCGGCATCGTCGTTACGCTGAACGTATCAGTAACTCCGCCGATATCAAGTGTCAGGTCGGTCTGTGTCGAGTAATTACCAGATGACCTCTGACGGACCGCGACTGCGTCTCCGTTCTGGACTGTACCTGCATCCGACGTCCAAGTGCCGCCATTGATCTGGTATTCACAGTCTGTGCCTGTGCAGGAACTGATTGAAACGGCTACAGGTGTATTGATTCCGCTTACAGTGATTGTATTTGAAGTTATCACCTTGTTTACATCAACGTCCGTCTGATCTGTAAATATGAAGGCATCAGGTGTGGTATCTGCTGTAAAGCATTTCCCGGAGCTTCCGGCATTATAAATCGTAGCGATTTCTTCGGCAGTAAGGGCCCGGTTAAATACTTCTGGTTCGTCAATATAGCCATAGAAATATGCGTGATCGTTATCATCACCACTAATTCTAAGAGTAGAAGATGAATTAACTACACTTTTGGCTCCCACATTTTTCGCTCCTACAAGTATTCCATTGACGTAAATTTTTAGGTCATTGTTATCATAAGTACAGGCAATATGATACCAGACGTTATTTGTAACAGTTCCCCCCACAACAAAATTTGCGGGCCATCCTTCACCGTTTGCATTAAAAATACAAAAAACTTTCCAGTTTGCTCCGTCTGGTGTTAAGCCCATCTGGTATCCATTATTACCTCCAGAACCACCTACTTTGGAAATAATAGCTTTATCAGGCCATCCTCCCGGATTACCTTTTGAATAGACCCAGGCATCAAGTGTAAATTGGGTAGTTATATCAAGCGAAGGGGAATCAGGAACTACCACATAATCGTCAATCCCATCAAAACTAAAAGCCTGTCTTACTTTACCTTGTGTATAAGTTGCTCCATTCATTAATGTCCCGTGATTTGAGCCGGCTATGTCAAGGGCATTGTTATCTCCACCCCACCATGAAATCATACCGGAAGGCGGAGGCACACAGATTCCCTCAATTGAATCGGCTACAACTGAGAAGTTATCAAAAGTTACCGAGATGGCATCAGCAGAACCGTTATTCTGTAAAGACAACCATAAATCAGTTACGGGAGAATTATTGAAAACACCTTCATAAATCATTGTGTTGTTCGCATAAAATCTGACCGTGCTGCCTGTTCGGGTTATCCTCAATGTACCGGCTGTATCCGATGTCCCTGTTGCCCCGACCGTTGACTGCGGAGGGTCAAGCCAGACTGAATATCTGCTTTCACACCAGTTTTCCCTTCTGTTTGCCGCATATTGTCCTCCGAAGACCAGATTGAGTTGTATCTGATTCTGACAACCGGAGAGGTTTGCATCCCTGTAATCTACGGATATCTCAAAATTACCATACAAAGCGTGATTGAAATGAATTCTTGCCCACTCACTCGGAGCACCGGAGCCTCCGAATGATTTGCTTATATGAATACTACCAAGTGAATCGTCAACGGTGAAAATACCCGAATTTACCGTCCAGTGAGAAGAATTAATACCGCCCGAAAAATCATCTCTATAGACAGCCGCTTCAGTCTGTAGAGCAAAAGCCGTTGTCACAAGCAAAACCAACGCTTCCAAAAAGACCTTTTTTGATGTCCTGAATTTTTTCATCTCTATTCTCCTTGTTCTATTTACTTTTTAATCTCATTTCATCTCTTTACAAACAAACCCCACATATATCTTATGTCCAAATAAAGCAGGAAACAATTCCGGTAAATTTTCATAATGTATTATTCTTCCCTTTTATTGAAGAAGATAAAATACTGACTATCTCATTTAAATTTATATACAACCAGTTCACTTTTGACAAGCACAAAATAATCGCTGAATGTATGGGATCTTCTGTTGTGATTGCTCTGACTTAACTTGTTTTGAGATGTTTAAAAAAATGCCTGAGAGCATAAAAACCCTCAGGCATAATAGATTTAGGGGGAAAAGAAATAATTCTTTTACTCCTTTACCCCTTCACAGACTCCTTTCTCCTTATTACAGACAGCCTTTGTGTATGGACAATCGCTTACTATATTTCTACATTTTTTACTACCTTTAGAACAATATACTTCACCACGCGATATATCCATAGGAGGACAATTCTTATCCGGGTCATCAGGCACATAACATAACATATTCCAGAATTGTGTCCTTTCAAGATAAGGTAAACAGATTCTTTTATTTTCAATATTAACAGGAATTGAACAGATATTGTAACATTCACTTTTTACATAAATCTGGTCTTTACCCAGCAAAGTTGTTGTCTCTCCCTGAGTATCACATAGAGCACAATCTGCATCTGATGTACAACGTTTTGTATCAATGGATTTAACTATTTCTTCCTGTTTTTTTACAAGAATATGACTCATACAGGGGAATATTTTTTCATTATCAGAGCACTGAAATTTGTAATTAGTATCAAAGAACAGTTTCTCCATCTCCGGAAAACATTCTGTTAAATCACCATAATTTGTTTCGTAACTACCTGTTATATAATCTCTATAACTTAAACCAGAGTCAGGCGCTCTACTATTATCAAAGCATCCCCAGCAAATTACCTCCTTTGATTAATAAACTATTTTTAATATTTTAACAAAATGTCTATAAAATACATTCATATCCCTCACCCCCCTTTCGGTGTTATATTGTTTGAATTCTTATTTCTATTTCTGTTTTTCTGGAATTTGAATAGACTACGAGAAGAGAAGAGAAGAGAAGAGGTTTTAATTCTCAAAATTCCCATCTGTTACTCTAAATAACCGAATCCACTTATAATATAAAAATTCCGTTTTTGTTTGTCAAAAAAGACTTTTCAATAAATAGAAAAGAGAAACATTTTTGCTGATAAGTTATTTAAAAAACAATAAAGCCCGAAGATGTGTTGTTCACCCTCGGGCTTTAAAAGAAATAAATGTGTTAATTAGTTAGGGTTGTTCTTCGTCATTTATCTGATTTTCCGGTAACAGCCACCAGTATTGCCAATAGAATCTCTCATCACCTTCACATACATATTCATCATTAACTTTTTTCATCTTGCTGAATATCTCCTTTAACTCAGAAACTGTAAATCCTGTCTTTCTCCGATGCATAGAAAAATATGAAAATTCATACGGACATTCTCTATGTAAGGCTTACCAATTACTTTTAATTGTACAAACTTCTTCTTTACACATTAGGATATTATTATATGGACAATCGTTATTCTCGCTACACTTCTTCATACAAACCTTTGTGCTATTATTATCTGATATAGTTTTACAAATAAGGTCGCTACCGCAATCTTCTTCAGAATTACAATATCTATGCAGGTTCTCAATACCCGATGTATTATGGTCAATTCCAAACTTATATCCATATACGGTATACTTACATTTAATGTAACTATTCTGTGGGTTAATTACTAATTCCTCTTCTACATTATTTGCCATATCGATAAACTTTATATCAATCTTGTTGATATTCTCGTTTATATTATCGATTGGTATTACAAAGTCAAAATAGCAGGAACATTTTGCTAAATAATCTATATCACCTTGCTCATCATATTTAACTACTATCTCAACCGACTCGTTAGCATGTGCGACTTTTGCATATGATTTTGAGAATGCACAATTAAGGTATACATTACTAATATTTATTGACTCATTTGTCTTATTCAACTCCCCACATGTAAGTCCGTCATAGTGTAATACATTGGTTAAGCCTTCGTTGCACTTTGACGCAGTCACTTCTACGTTATTTGATGAATTATCCTCACTTTTGCATCCCCATACTAAAAAGAATATAATAATTCCTAAAAAATAGATTAAATTTTTCATAATAGCCTCCTTATGCTCATTGTTACCTCCTACTCTAGTGACTTCTCATTTATATTCTTACTAACTAAAATACTATGAAAAATACGCTCATTTCCCTCACCCCCTTTCGGTGTTATATTATTTGAATTCTTATTTCTATTTCTGTTTTTCTGGAATCTGAATAAACTACGAGAAGAGAAGAGAAGAGAAGAGAAGAGAAGAGGTGTGAATTCTCAAAATTCCCATCTGTTACCCCAGATAACCGAATTTATTTATAATATAACAAATCCGTTTTTGTTTGTCAAAAAAATATTTTGTTTAATAATCGTAATTGAAATAATTTTATTATGTGCTATCAGATTTTCTGCCTTTATCCTTTGTAAGAGGTGTTATGAAGAAGAAGGCTTTTGCGTTTGACCTTGACGGAACTGTTGTGGATTCGAGAGCGGATATTGTGACCTGTGTAAATCATACACTAAAGTACTATAATCTCTCCGAACTTCCGTTTGACAGGATTGTATCTTTCGTCGGAAATGGTGCAAGGGTTCTGATGGAGAGAGTCTTGGGAGAGAATCTCCAGCGGATAAACCTTGATGAGGCGGTAAAAAAATTCAGGGAGATATATCTTGAACACTGCGTTGATGAATCATTTATTTTTAATTATATCGAAGAGTGCTTCGGCAGGATAAAATCGAAAGGACACTTATTATTTATAATTACAAACAAGCCTTCACCTCACTCCGAAAAGATATTAAAACACTTTAATCTGTTCGGTAAACTCGACGGACTCTATTGTCAGGATACAATGAAGGCACTCAAACCCGACCCTGTCACGATATTCGAAATTTTAGAGAGATTTCCGATAGAGAAGACAAGTTTCTATATGATAGGCGATTCGAAGGTAGATATGGATTTTGCCACAAACGGAGGAATAAAGTCTATTATGGTAGGCTACGGCGGAGTGATACCCGAGAGCGAATTCCTCTCAGCCAGAGCTGATTACAAGGTAAAAACAGAAGAAGAGTTAAGAGATTTGATTCTCTCATTGATATAGACCGGCACTAAAAAAACTACTAACACTTAAAAAAATTCCAGAAGATGTTGCACACCGTGGCAATTTAAAGGATGAGCAGATTACTGATTTATGGAAAAACCTAAAGGAAGGATATGATATTTTTCCGGAAACCGCAATCCCGTTAAATTTTACAATCAAAGACGGAAGATATAATTTTTCTAAAGAATAGAGTTGTAACTATTCCCTGACGAATATCAAACGTATTGTTCTATATACGGGGCTGATTTGCTGATAAACTCTTCCGGAACCTTCATTGGCCTGTTCTCCGAATAGTCGTAGAAGACCTGAACCGAACTTCCCGATGCAAAGAGCTTCGAGCCGTCCTTCGAAACAATACGGTAATTAAACCTGAAACTCGTCCTGCCTATATCACTGACCCACATCCTTACAAGAGGCTCATCGAGAGGAAAAATCGGATTTACATAATCGATATTTATAGAGGCAATAATAAAGTTGAGCTTTGTAATATTCTCCCTGCCGAAGACCTCCGCAAAGAATTTCCACCTTGCCTCCTCGAAATATGTCAGAAAAGTCGCATTATTGACGTGTCCTATCAGGTCAATATCGTTGAATCTGATATCCACAGGAGTCTCAAAATACCTCCCGGGTTCTCTCTTCTCGACTGCAAACGGCTTACCGATATCATTAAAATATGCGATTTCGGAGAGCGGCTTTCTTATTCTCTCTTTCATATCCTTTTTTCGGGTTGCCTCATCGAGTTCGTCTATATTACCTTTGTATCCGAGGGCTATTACGACTATTACATCCATATCCGGCGGGATACCGAATATCTCTTTTATCTTCTCGCCACTAAATCCCGCCATCGGATGAGCCATCAGTCCGTTATCAACGGCTGCATAAATCAGGCTCATAACAGCCTGCCCTGTATCGAATGTGTAGTATCTGATTCTTTCGCTCTGATAATCCAGTTCGGGTTTTGAAAAGACAACAATTATAACAGGGGCTTTGAGTGCCCAGTAATTCCCTTCTGCAAGACCGGGCTTTATTTTTTGTATCGTCTCCTCTGTATCGAGGACGAGAAATCTCGCCGGCTGCATATTTGCGGCAGATGGAGACCATCTCGCCGCATCCAGAATTTTGTAAATCTTCTCCCTTGAAACCTTATCGGGCCTGAATGCCCTCTTGCTCTCCCTCAGCTCCTTTATTCTCATAAATTCCATAACTGCCTCCTGAGATTAAATTAATTCAGTGTAAGACCTGAATACAATATCTGCCTGAGACTCAGATTTACCGAACCTCTTTATTCTTGCGGAGATGAATCCCGACCTTTTTGCACCCAGCACGTCCGACTTCTCCCTGTCGCCGATATGAAGGATATACTTCGGTTCGGTTTCGAGGAGTTCAGACGCCTTCAGAAACGGTTCGGTCGCAGGTTTCAATGCACCGATATCTTCCGTATTGATCACAGCTCTGAAGGGTTCAAAATATAACCCGAGCCTCAGAAGTTTTTCGTCAACCGGAAAATCAGATATTATTCCAAGTTTTACATCGTTCTTCTTTAGCATAGCTATAAACTCAGTTACTCCCTTAAAAAGAAGTCTCCTGTCTATCTTTGATGCAAATAACCTGTAAATCGTTTCATCTGTTTTGTATTCACATTCGGTTTCGTCAATATTCAGTTTCAGAGAGAGCCTCTTTAATACCTCCTTCCTGATATCGCCCTTAAAATTCTCCCTCCTCAGCTCTTCCCTTATACGATAGTATGAAATAATGAACCTGCGGTTTTTTATGATATCGGGTAATAACCTGATAAAGAGCCTCCCCGAATTATAGAGTGTTCCGTCCATATCGAAAGTAACGGCCTTTATCTCTCTTCCGAAGAGTTTCATATTCTACTCCTTTTCAGAATACAAAAGTTCAACGATCTCTTTCCTGATTGTCAGATGCGGGGGTTTGAGATGGGCATCGGGTGCACCTCTTGCTATCTGGTCCGACCTGTACCTCTCGAAGAATCCCCTTTTCAGAACAATCAGTTCAGGCCGGCCAAGTCTCTGACTCTTACGCTTTGCATCATATTCGATATTTGCCTCTCTCAGAAGAGTGTCGAACTCACGGACGATGATTTCCTTCTGCTCACTGCCAAGGGGCAACTGCGGCTCCACTGCAAGCACATAGGACGGAGTATCACCGAGAGAGACCGTCACGGTGAAACCGCTCAGAAGTATGCCCGTGCGGCTTATCAGACGGGATAGGACACTGATAATATGACTCTCCGTTACCTTCTCACCTGTAACTGATATAACATTCCCTCCCTTGTGCAGAAATCTTATGCAGGGTGTCCTGTCATAGAAATCCGTTACCTCTACAATATCGTTTATATCATAGCGGTATAAACCGTTTGATGCAGTAATAACTACTTTATATTTTTCACCACTTTTGAGTTCCCACATAAAATACGGCTTTTTATCACTCTCGGAAATAAACTCCAGAAAATGTCCGTAGGGAATGAGAACGTTGTCGTTTCTCTTTGCGGAGACAGGAATGGCAAAATTCCCCTCGGTTGCGGCATACCCGTAATCCATAATCGGGAGATTTTGGAAATACTGCTCGAACTGGGAAATGTAATATGAACCAAAACCGCCCTTCCAGCACATAAGTCCGCAAAGTCTCTCCCATATCTCGGTCGGCTTTACAAATCCGTGTTTATCGAGGCTTTTTTCTACCTTTTCGGCCATAGCAATATTCGGTTTCAGCTGTTTGACCAGCCTCTGCCGTATTACTCTGTCTGCCTTAAAGTCAGGGTCAATATCACCGTTTCTCAGGTCCCTGATCAGTCTGCCGGAATATTCTGTCAGCTTCTTCACAAATAAGAGAATTGTAGACGGATTTATTGCCGCAATAACGGATATCTCCATTTCAAGAGCAAACCGCAGAATATAATAATATTTTGCATCAAAATCCTCCAAAAAGAAGACTTCCATCGGAATCTCATGAAAACCCCTTGCAATAGAGAGTCCCAGATTATCTGCACCCATTGCAACAGTAATCGACCCGTACGGAATTCCTCCCTTTGTCCTGCCTTCTATCTTCGGGGAATGAATCGTAAGCAGCCTGCCGTAAACAAGTCCGGGCATCTCTGTAATTACCTGTCTCATCCACGCCCTTCTCGGCAGTTTATACTCCGAAAGAAAGGATTTGGTCACAGGTATAAACTTTGCCGCACCGGTTGTCCCGCTCGTTCTGCCGAAAAATATTACCTCTTCGGAAGTCAGAATATTCTTTTCGCCGTTTTTAATCTTTTCTATATAGGGTTCGAGTGAATCGTAAGTCTGAATACCGACCTTTTCCCTGTATTCCTCTGCGCTTTTAATATCAGAAAAGCCGTATCTCTTCCCGAATTCCGTATCCCTGTTTTTTTCGAGTATCTCCCTTATTTTATCTCTCTGGAACTTCTCGGGGTCCTTAACCGCATCATCGAACTTCCCCCATGAGCGTATGAAGAGAAGCTGGCCCAGAAGCGGAACAACCTCGACCGGTATTCTCGGAAGTATCTTCTTCCAGAGTATACTAACAGGGCTCAGGTCTGCCATAATTCACCTCACTGAATGCCTTTCATTTATCACAAAGAGAGTTATCTTGGCAACTAAATGTAGAACCTTATAGTATCAGTCACCCGAGTCAACAGTAATCTGCCGTGCAGACTACTTACGACCGTACAGAGAATTTATGTGAGTATCTTCTATGAAATCAGAAATCTGTTATTTTGCCGGACTGTTCTGATTCGGTTCGGTCTCTCTCTTCTCTTCGGATGCCGGTACGAAATTCTCGTTTACCACGATATCCAGATATTTGTATCTCCTGAGACCAGTTCCTGCCGGAATCAGTCTTCCCATTATTATGTTCTCCTTGAGACCTCTGAGGTAATCGGTCTTGCCGGATACCGCCGCCTCTGTCAGCACCTTGGTAGTCTCCTGGAATGAGGACGCGGATATAAATGATTCGGTCGAGAGCGATGCCTTCGTAATTCCGAGGAGAAGTGCTGTACCTGTCGCCGGACGTTTACCCTGCAGCAGGACTTCCTCATTCTTCCTGTCGAATTCGGTCTTCTCCACATGTTCGTCCTCAAGGAAGTCTGTATCTCCCGGGTCCTTGATCTTGATTCTCTTGAGCATCTGTCTTACCACAATCTCAAAGTGCTTGTCATTTATCTTCACACCCTGAAGTTTGTAAACCTCCTGTATCTGGTCGACGAGGAATCTCGCCAGATGTTTCTCTCCGAGAACGTTCAGGATATCGTGCGGATTGATAGGTCCTTCGAAGAGAGGTTCGCCTGCCTTAATCAGGTCACCGTGGTGAACAATGATATGTTTGCTCTTCGGAACGAGGTATTTCTTTACAACCCTCTCCCCTCTCATTATCTTGCCTTCGACTATCGGGTAGATTGTGAGCTGTCTCTTCCCCTTGACCTCCTTGCCGAATTCGACAAGACCGTCCACTTCGGATATGACAACATATCCCTTCGGCTTTCTTGCCTCAAACAGCTCTGCAACTCTCGGGAGACCTCCTGTAATATCCTTTGTCTTCGTAGTCTCTCTCGGCATCTTGGCAAGGATATCTCCGGCCATAATCTCCGCACCGTTGTCGACCATCAGAATTGCGCCTGTCGGCATAAAGTATCTTGCCTGCTGGTCAGAACCCGGGACCTGAAGCGTTACACCCTTCGGGTCCTTGATGGAGATTCTCGGCCTTGCATCCGGGTCCTTGGATTCGATAATGACTCTGGAGGAGAGACCTGTTATCTCATCCACCTGTTCGTTCATTGTAACGCCTTCGATAATATCACCGTATTTGACCTTGCCGCTGACCTCGGAAAGAATCGGTGTCGCATACGGATCCCATTCGGCCAGTTTGGTGCCGGATTTTACTCTCTGACCATCCTTTACCTTTACCACAGCACCATAAACTATACGATACCTCTCCCTCTCTCTGCCCTGATCGTCCACGATCAGAATCTCTCCTGACCTGTTCATCGTCACATTCTTGCCTTCCCTGTTGGTAATAACCTTGAGGTTGAGGTATTTGACTATTCCTTCGAATCTGTTTTCGACACTGCTCTGCTCAGCCTTACGTGATGCAACTCCTCCTATGTGGAAGGTTCTCATTGTAAGCTGTGTACCGGGCTCTCCGATGGACTGAGCGGCAATAATTCCGACTGCCTCACCGACATTGACCTTTCTTCCTCTTGCAAGGTCACGGCCGTAGCATTCAACACATACACCGTATTTGGACTTGCAGGTGAGAACAGACCTTATCATAACCTTCTCGATACCTGCCTCTTCGATCTTCGAGGCAAGTTTCTCGTCTATCTCTTCGTTGGCCTTTACAATTATCTCTCCGGTAATCGGGTCAACTATATCGTTGAGCGCTGTTCTTCCGAGTATACGTTCGCTCAGTCTCTCGATAATCTGACCACCTTCGACGAGCGAGGACATCTCGATACCGTCCATAGTACCACAGTCGAATTCCGTAATGGTAACATCCTGAACGACGTCCACGAGTCTTCTGGTAAGATAACCGGCAGAAGCGGTCTTGAGAGCCGTATCGGCAAGACCTTTTCTGGCTCCGTGAGTGGAGATGAAGTACTGCAGAACCGTGAGACCCTCCCTCAGATTGGCAGTAATCGGGGTATCGATAATCTCGCCTGAAGGCTTTGCCATAAGTCCTCTCATACCTGCCAGCTGCTTCATCTGGTTTTCCGAACCCCTTGCCTTGGAGTCAGCCATAATATAGATCGGGTTGAAGGACTGTGCCTGAACTGCCTTCTTCGGGTCATCCGGATACTCGGGGTGATAGTAGAGGTCAGTCTGAATCTGCTTCATCATCGTCTTGGCTATCGTATTGGTGACGTTATCCCATACGTTGATGACCTGATTGTACTTTTCGGACTGCGTAATAATACCCGAATTGTACTGCTCCTCGATCTCCTGAACCTCTTTCATTGCCTTATTCAGAAGTTCCTGTTTTTCGGGCGGAATCTTCATATCATCTATCGCAATCGAGATACCGGCAAGCGTTGCATATCTGTAACCTATGGTCCTGAGTCTGTCGGCAAGAATAATCGTCTCCTTTTCACCGGTCAGACGATAGCATTTGTCAATGACATCACCGACGCCCTTCTTGTCAAGAACCTTGTTTATCATATCAAACGGAATTACATCGGGGAATATATCGTAGAGCAGAACCCTTCCGACTGTCGTATCCACTCTCCTGCCGTTGTAGCGGACCTTGATCTTTGCGTGCAGTTCTACCTCTTTGCTGTCATACGCCATACGGACTTCATCAAATGAGGAGAATATCTTCCCCTCGCCCTTTGAAAACGGTTTTTCACGGGTCATATAGTAGATGCCGAGGACGATATCCTGTGTCGGAACGATAATCGGTTTACCGTTTGCAGGCGAAAGGATATTATTGGTCGACATCATCAGGACTCTTGCCTCGACCTGTGCCTCGAGTGAGAGAGGTACATGAACGGCCATCTGGTCACCGTCGAAGTCCGCGTTGTAAGCCGTACAGACCAGAGGATGAAGCTGAATCGCCTTACCTTCTATCAGGACCGGTTCGAATGCCTGAATACCAAGTCTGTGAAGTGTCGGTGCTCTGTTCAGAAGTACCGGGTGCTCCTTGATAACATCATCGAGGACATCCCATATCTCAGGTCTCTCCTTCTCGACCATCTTCTTGGCGCTCTTCGTAGTCGTAACATAACCCTTTTCGAAGAGTTTGTTGAAGATAAAGGGTTTGAAGAGCTCCACAGCCATTATCTTCGGAAGACCACACTGATGAAGTTTCAGTTCGGGACCGACCACGATTACCGAACGGCCGGAGTAATCGACTCTCTTACCCAGAAGGTTCTGTCTGAAACGTCCCTGCTTTCCCTTGATCATATCAGAGAGTGATTTGAGAGGCCGTTTGTTGGAGCCGGTTATTACCTTTCCTCTCCTGCCGTTGTCAAAGAGGGCATCGATTGCCTCCTGAAGCATTCTCTTCTCGTTTCTGACAATGATATCAGGGGAGTTGAGTTCGATGAGCTTCTTGAGTCTGTTGTTGCGGTTGATAACCCTCCTGTAAAGGTCGTTCAGGTCCGAAGTTGCAAACCTTCCGCCATCCAGCGGCACAAGGGGTCTCAGGTCCGGAGGAAGTACGGGGATTACCTCGAGTATCATCCACTCGGGTCTGTTCCCTGACTCCCTGAAGGCATTGATAACCTTGATTCTCTTCTGAATCTTCTTCTTCTTTGTCTCTGTATTCGCCTTCTGAAGCTCTGTCTTCAGATTCTGATATTCATTCTCTACATTAATCTCCTTCAGGAGTTCGAAGATGGCCTCTGCGCCCATTCCCGCCTTGAACGAATCCGTGCCGTACTCAGAGATATAATTCAGGTATTTGTCCTCGGAGATTATCTCTTTTTTAGACAACTTCGTACTCTGAGGGTCGATAATAATGTAAGATTCGCAGTATAATACCTTTTCGAGGTCCCTCGGCGGGATATCCAGTACAGTGGCTATTCTGGAGGGGAGACTCTTCAAGAACCATATATGGGCAACGGGAGTTGAGAGTGTGATATGTCCGAGACGCTCCCTTCTGACCTTGGACTGAATAACCTCTACCCCGCACTTTTCACATATCATATTCTTGTTTCTGAGCTTCTTGTAGCGTCCGCAGAGGCACTCATAGTCCTTCACAGGTCCGAAGATCTTGGGGCAGAAGAGCCCGTCCCGCTCAGGTTTGAAAGTACGGTAATTTATGGTCTCAGGCTTCTTTACCTCCCCGTGCGACCACTCCTTTATCTTCTGAGTGGACGCAAGAGAAATCTTCATTGCGGAAAAACTAAGTGGGTCTCTTGGCTTCTCAAAAAGGCCTAATAAATCTCTCAAAGCCCTACTCCTTGTTTAAGGTTTTTTATTAATAGTCCTCAGCCTCTTCTTCAAGAAGCTGAACATCAAGAGCCAAACTCTGAAGCTCTTTTATAAGCACATTGAACGACTCCGGCAGACCGCATTCAAGGGTATTATCTCCCTTTACAATGGCTTCGTACATCCTGTTTCTGCCTATCACATCGTCCGACTTGACTGTGAGCATCTCCTGGAGAGAGTAAGCTGCGCCGTAAGCCTCCAAAGCCCATACCTCCATCTCTCCGAGTCTCTGGCCTCCGAACTGGGCTTTGCCTCCCAGAGGCTGCTGTGTAACGAGAGAATAAGGTCCGGTGGATCTTGCGTGAATCTTGTCATCGACAAGGTGGTGGAGTTTCAGCATATACATATAACCTACTGTTACAGGCTGGTCGAAAGGTTCACCTGTCCTGCCGTCGAAGAGAACCGTCTGCCCGGTCTGGGACAACCCTGCCTTGGCAAGATACTTTTTGATATCCTCTTCCCTCGCACCGTCAAAGACAGGTGTTGCAAAGTGAATACCGCTCTTCGAAATTCTTCTGGCAAGTTCGATTATTGCATCATCGGAGAGATTATCGAGTGCTTCGGAAATATTTTCGTCCTCATACATTGATTTGAGCTCTTTTCTGAGCCTTTCGGGGTCCTGTACCTTCTTGATGATTTCACCCAGTTTCAGTCCGAGACCCTTTGCAGCCCAGCCCAGATGCGTCTCGAGAATCTGACCCACGTTCATACGGGAGGGAACGCCCAGCGGATTAAGGACTATGTCAACAGGCGTACCATCCGGCAGATACGGGAGGTCCTCCTCTCTCAGAATCTTCGAAATAACACCCTTGTTACCGTGACGGCCTGCCATCTTGTCACCTACCTGAATCTTCCTCTTGGTAGCGACATAGACCTTGACCATCTTGATAACACCGGTCGGGAGTTCATCACTCCTGTTGAGCTTGCCAGTCCTCTCCTTGTAATAGAGTTTGAGTATATCTATCTGCTCGTTGCGGCTGTCGATTATCTGCTGAATCTGATTCTGCACCTTGCTGTCCGTCACCTCGATATATTCAAGCAGGTCATCGGGTATCTCGGAGAGGACATCGGAGGTGAGTTTCTTCCCCTTTGAAACCACTGTCTTCCCCGACGGGTCCTGAACCCTGTTCTTTACCTCGTTATCCTTCAGAATCTTTCTGAGCCTCGAATAGATACTGTCGTTGATAATCTTTATCTGGTCATTGAGCTCCTTCGTCAGTCTTGCCTCTTCCTGCTGTCTTATGGAACGTGCCCTCTCATCCTTGTCTATTGCCTCTCTCGTATAGACATGTGCATCTATAACCACACCCCTGACCCCGGGAGGAACCGTCAGCGATGTATCCTTGACCTCTCCGGCCTTCTCACCGAAAATCGCCTTGAGAAGCTTTTCCTCGGGAGACAACTGCGTATCGGCCTTGGGTGTAATCTTCCCGACGAGGACGTCCCCGTGCTTGACCTCTGCACCGATTCTTACAACACCGCTCTCGTCCAGGTCCTTGAGTGCCTCTTCCGAGAGTCCCGGGATATCCCTCGTTATCTCTTCCTTACCGAGTTTGGTATCCCTTGCTATACATTCAAATTCCTCGATATGGATGGATGTGAAGACATCCTCCTTCACAAGCCTCTCACTGAGAATTATAGCGTCTTCGAAGTTGTATCCGCTCCACGGCACAAATGCCACAAGGACATTTCTTCCGAGCGAAAGTTCACCCAGATCGGTGGTTGGTCCGTCTGCAAGTACATCTCCCTCCTCAACAACATCGCCTACCCTGACAACAGGTTTCTGATTGAAACAGTTGTTCTGGTTGGTCTTCTGCCATTTCATAAGATTGTAAATATCGACAGGGGATTCGTTTACGCCTACTTTGTCCACCTTTACTACTATTCTCTGGGAATCGACAGATTTGACAACACCGGCTCGCTTTGCCACAACAACTGCACCCGCATCCACGGCAGAACGTTTCTCTATGCCGGTCCCTACAAAAGGTGCCTCTGATACTATTAGTGGAACCGCCTGTCTCTGCATGTTGGAGCCCATCAGTGCCCTGTTTGCGTCATCGTGCTCCAGAAACGGAATAAGTCCCGCTGCAATGCTCACCATCTGATTGGTAGAGACGTCCATCAGGGTAACATCCTCAGGTTTTACAAGGGCAAATTCTCCCTGTCTTCTGGCAGAAACGATCTCATCTTCAATCTTTCCGTATCTGTCCAGCTTTACGGTAGCCTGTGCGATAATGTGTTTCTCTTCGTCAAGTGCATTCAGGTATTCGACCTCGGATGATACCTTCTGGTCCTTTACACTCCTGTAGGGCGATTCGATAAAGCCAAACTCATTGACCCTTGCATATGACGCAAGAGATGCAATAAGACCTATATTCGGACCTTCCGGCGTCTCGACCGGACAGATTCTTCCGTAATGTGTCGGATGCACGTCTCTTACCTCGAACCCGGCCCTCTCCCTCGTAAGTCCGCCGGGACCAAGAGCCGAAAGTCTTCTCTTGTGGGCGAGTTCCGAGAGCGGATTTGTCTGGTCCATAAACTGTGAGAGCTGAGATGAGCCGAAGAACTCCTTTATAACGCCTACCACCGGCTTGGAATTTACGAGGTCAGTCGGCATTACAGTATCTATCTCCTGCTGACCCATCTTCTCCTTTACTATTCTCTCCATCCTGACCAGTCCTATGCGGTACTGATTCTCGACGAGTTCGCCTACCGGTCTGATTCTCCTGTTACCCAGATGGTCTATATCATCCACATGCCCCTTCCCGTCCCTTATCTCGACGAGATATCTGACCGTCTCGAGTATATCCCTTCTTGTGAGTACCGTATTGTCAAGGGGTTCATCCTGATGGAACTTATAATTGAGTTTCAGTCGTCCAACCTTTGACAGGTCATATTTCTGCAGGTCAAAGAAGAGTTTGTAAAAGACATCGCTTGCCGCCTCTACAGATGCCGGTTCACCGGGTCTCAGCTTGCGGTGAAGTTCGATCAGTGCCTCTTCGGTTGAGTTGAGTTTGTCATTTATGAGCGTCTTGCGGATATATGGTCCGACATTCAGGTTGTCTATGAAAAGCACACTGACTTCCTTTATGCCGAGCTTTTCGAGGTCCTTCAGTTTTGATTCAGTCAGTTCATCGTTTGTCTGTAAAATAACCTCTCCGGTGCTCTCATCAATCACGTCGTCTGCCACGACCTTCCCTTCGACATCCTTTGCCTCTATCGGAAGCGACGAAATGCCCGCATCCTTAAGTCTTTTGATGACAGCAGGCGTAAACTTCATATTCTTCCTGACCACTATCTCGCCCGTTTTCGGATTCTTAATATCCCTGTCGGCTCTCTGGTCAGCAATGATATCGAACTCGAGGCTCTTCGCATACTGACCGCCGCCCAGAATAAAAATCTTCTCCTTCTTGTAATAGTAGTCGAGTATCTGTTTTGTAGTAAAACCGAGAGCTCTGAGAATCACCGTCGCCGGAATCTTTCTCTTCTTGTCGATTCTTACATAGAGATAATCCTTGTGGTCAAATTCGAAATCCAGCCACGAGCCTCTGTACGGAATAAGTCTTGCGGAGTAAATAACCATATTCCCTGTCTCAGCCTTCGACTTGTCGCTCTCATAGGAGACACCGGGTGAACGATGCAGCTGGTTTACAATGACTCTCTCTGTGCCGTTTATAATAAAAGTGCCGGTCGGCGTCATAAGCGGGATCTTGCCAAAGAATACCGGCTCTTCCTTCATATTCCTGATTGTACGACTGCCTGTATTCGGGTCTGTATTGTAAATAACAAGCCTTACATTTATCTTTACAGGCGCCTCGTAGGTCATCCCCCTTTTCTTACACTCGTCTATCGGGTATTCAGGCTTTCCTATCGAATATTCGACGAATTCAAGAGAGGCTGTCTTGTTGTAGTCTTCTATAGGAAAAATGGATTTGAATACGCCCTGAAGGCCTATATCCTTCCTCTCATGCGGCGGCACATTAGCCTGAAGAAAATTTTCATAGGATTCTTTCTGCAGTTCGATCAGGTAGGGAAGGTCAATTACGGTCTTTGATCTTGCAAAACTCTTTCTAAAACTCAGATTCCTGACTGTGTTCCTTTTCATTAGCCTCTCCTGAAAATATTAAAAAACGGGGTTACCGGGAGGTATAACCCTCCCGGGGAACCCAAAAAAGGCATCAAAAGAAATGATATGTTTTTATCACTTAACCGTAACCTTGGCGCCAGCCTCTTCGAGCTTCTTCTTTATATTCTCGGAATCAGCCTTGTTTGCTCCCTCTTTAATCGGTTTGGGAACTGCATCAACAAGCTCCTTTGCCTCTTTGAGACCGAGACCTGTAAGCTCTCTGACTACCTTGATAACGCCAATCTTCTTGTCGGCAGGATATGACTCGAGAATTACCGTAAATTCGGTCTTCTCTTCCTGAGCCGCCGCTGCTGCACCCGCTGCCGGAGCTGCTGCTGCCACTGCAACCGGAGCCGCCGCTGATACGCCCCATTTTTCCTCAAGTTTCTTCACAAGAGCTGAAAGCTCCAGAACATTTCTTGATGAGAGGTACTCAATGACCTGCTCTTCTGTAATCTGAATCTCTGACATAGTAAATCTCCTTCTGAAAAAAATTAATTATTACCTGTTTCCATCTTCTGCTTCTGTGCATTGAGCACATTCAGCATATTCCTCTGTGCAGCGCTCATAACAAGGAGCATCTGCCTCGGTACCTGTGTCAGTACTGATAAGAACATCGACCTCATCTCGTTCTTACCCGGCAATTCGGACAACATCCTGACACCTTTTGCATCAAGAAGCTCTCCGCCTGCTATAATTCCGCCCTTTACAGTCATCTTGTCCTTATCTTTATCCTTGATAGTTGCAAGGACTGTCTTGGCCATTACCACCACATCATCGTAACTGATAGCAATTCCGTTGTTGTTAACCAGATACGAGGAGATCTTCTCGATACCGGTACCCTTTAGTGCCAGTTTGGCGAGGGTATTCTTAACAACCCTGTACTCGATGCCGCCAACTATGAATTTCTTGCGGATATCGATGAGTTCCGTCGCCTTAATACCCTTGAAGTCCAGAACTATGGCACCCTGAGCCTTCCTGAATTTCTCGTTCAGCTTCTTAACCGCCTCCGCTTTCTCTTTCCTTGTCATCATATTAATCACCTGCCTTTCCGCTGGAGAATCAAAGTTCTGAGACAATCTTTGTTATGCCATTTTCCTCCATCTCGGCGGGTTTCCGAACACATCGGAGTATTAACACCTTTTTTGGGTGACCCGCTGTCTCAGAATAACGCAACTATTTGGCAATTGCGTTCATCAACAGGGACAGGTCCAGCTTGAAACCCGGTCCCATTGTGGAAGATATGGCTACAGACTTTATATACTGACCCTTCACAGTCGGGGGTCTCATCTTCACTATTGTTTCAAAGACAGCCAGAAAATTCTCTTTCAGTTTACCTTCCTCGAAGGAAACCTTGCCGAAAGATGTACTAACGATACTCTGTTTGTCTACCTTGAAATCAGCCTTTCCGGCCTTGGCATCCTTTACGGCCTTCTGAATATCCATTGTAACGGTCCCGAGTTTCGGATTGGGCATAAGACCCTTGGGACCAAGAAGCTTACCGATATTCTTGATAACAGCCATCATATCAGGCGTTGCAATCACCTTATCGAAGTCGAACCAGCCTTCCTGAATCTTCTTTACAAGGTCTTCTCCGCCGACATAATCGGCACCTGCACTCTGCGCCTCTTTCTCCTTTTCACCCTTTGCAAATACAAGAACCTTAAACTGTTTACCCAGCCCGTGCGGGAGGAGGACCGAACCTCTGATATTCTGGTCAGCATTCTTGGGGTCTACATTGAGTCTGAAGCTTACGTCCGCTGTCTCGTCAAATTTGGTAAACTTGAGCTTCTTCATCAGGGATATAGCCTCGTCAAGGGAGTATTTCTTGTTTCTGTCGACCTGCTCCCTTGCCTTCTGGTATTTCTTTCCTCTCTTTCTCATAACAGCCTCCTTTAGCCTTTGACCTCAATCCCCATATTGCGGGCGGTCCCTTCGATTATCCTGATTGCAGCCTCCATATCAACACAGTTCAGATCCGGAAGCTTCGTCTTGGCAATCTCCTCTACCTGTTTTCTGGTAACAGTCCCGACTTTTACCTTGTTCGGAACTGCCGAGCCTTTCTCCACCTTTGCTGCCTTCAGAAGAAGTACAGACGCCGGCGGTGTCTTGGTAATAAAGGTAAATGATTTATCGGAGTAGATGGTAATTACTACGGGGATAATCATACCTTCCTGATTCTGCGTACGGGCGTTGAATGCCTTGCAGAATTCCATAATGTTTACACCATGCTGACCAAGTGCAGGACCAACAGGCGGTGCCGGATTTGCCTTGCCGGCAGGAATCTGTAATTTGACTGTAGTTAGAACCTTTTTTGCCATCTTTTGCTCCTTTATACCTTTTCAATTTGATTGTAATCCAGTTCCACGGGTGTGGAACGACCGAAAATACTTATCAGAACCCTGACCTTACCCTTCTCCGTGTTGATATTATCCACAACTCCGGTGAAGTTGTTGAACGGTCCGTCTATAATCCTTACGGACTCTCCCTCCTCGAATTTTATCTTTACCTTCTTTGCAACGGTCCCGTCGGACATCTGCTCCATTACCTTCTGAATCTCGGATTCGGGAACAGATGGAGGATTAATCGAATTACCCACAAAGCCAGTTACTTTTGGAGTGGACCTTACGAGATGCCATGTCTTTTCGTTCATATCCATCTGAACAAGAATATATCCGGGATAGAACTTTGCCGGCCTTGATTTTTTCTTGTCTTTGGAATCATCGGTGCTCTTCTCAACCGGGATAAGTATCTCTCCGAAAAACTGCTGCATATTGGCGTTGCGGATCTTGTCTTCAAGCATCTGTTTAACCTTGAATTCAAATCCCGAATAAGTATGAACTACGTACCATTTGAGTGCCATTTAGAAGCTCCGTTTAATAGTAAATTAGATTTGTAACCTTCAGCCAGATCGCATCAAAAAGACCGAGAATGACAGACATAATAAGAACCGTAACTATAACTACGAGTGTGGAATAATAAGTCTCCTGTTTTGTGGGCCAGCTCACCTTCCTGAGTTCGACGATAATCTCATCGGAAAGTGTCATTATTAACGGACTCCTGATACAGTAGATTAGTGCGCCGAGTGTAATTGCAAGGCCGATAAGTGTGCTCAGCTTGAACTGCGGTCCCAGTATATTGATATCGCTTACATTAAACCAGCTGAAAATAGCACTGAAAAATTTTGCAAAGGTTATCCAGACCAGAAGTGATATAATAGTATAACCTAAAAGTATCCATTTTTTGTTTGAAACCATCTCTTAAAAATCCTCACAGCAATAATTATAAGCAGGCCAGGAGGGATTCGAACCCCCAACGAACGGTTTTGGAGACCGCCGCTCTACCATTAGAGCTACTGGCCTACCTGATGTATTCATCTCTACTTAGTCTCCTTATGCTTTGTATGCTTTTTGCACTTCGGGCAATATTTGGAGAGTTCTATCTTCTCCTGTTTGGATTTCTTGTTTCTGGATCCGGTATAATTGCGCTCTTTGCAGACGGTACATTCAAAAGTTATCTGGCTTCTCATCTTTATTGTTTCCTCTACTTTATAATTTCAGTAATAACGCCGGCACCTACTGTCCTTCCGCCTTCTCTTACCGCAAACCTAAGCTCCTTCTCGAGCGCTACCGGGGTTATCAGCTCTACCTCTATCGTTATGTTGTCTCCCGGCATTACCATCTCT
>DYEF01000097.1 GCA_020725805.1 Bdellovibrio sp. | reverse complement strand
ATCAATAATCCCTGCTCTCATACACTCTAAAAATACCAAAATTTTGGGGTATATTCAGGTAAATACATTTTATGCAACAACAGGGATAAATCCGGATTACAAAACTTCAGGCAATTCTTATCCGTGACATCTTTTTTGTTGAATTAAAAAAATAAATCAGTAAAATCACTCCCTATGAAGCTCAGGTGTTCAAGTTGTAGTTTCGAACTGAATCTGACTATTAAGTCTCTTCCGAAAAATGCAAAATTATACTGTCCGAAGTGTAAAAATGTCCTGAACCCGGTTGAGCAGGATATCTCACAGGTACCAGAGGTATACAATCCGGTGGCAAATGCCGGTGAAAATATGCCTTTGCAGACAAACGTACAGATTCCTCCCCCTGTTATACCTCCGCCGTTCTCTGTACCTCCGCCGTCCCCTCCGGCCTTTCAGCAAAGCACTAATCCGCCGCCTCCGGCCGTTGCACCTGTCTCCCAGCCCCAGCTCTTCAGTGAAGATATCAAACCGGAATTCGAACTGACACAAACAGAAGTGCAGCAGTCACGGGAGGCATTGTTTGCAAAACCCGAACAGGTCTGGTATGACAGCAGTGCAGCCCCGCCTCCGGTACCACCGGTTCAGTCATTCGCACCGCCACCCATTCCGGCAGCAGTGCCACCGCCGATTCCGGCAAATATTCCGCCTCCGATTCCTGTCACATCACAACCGGCACAATCCGGATACATCTCTGCCTCATCGAGCATTCAGATCGACTCTTCCCTTGTTATGCCCGAAAACCAGAGCGTACCCGCGTCCCGGCCGTTTAATCCGCCCATAGCAGAGGAGAAAATAGAACTTGCAACGGAGATTCCCGAAATCCAACCGGTTCAGACAGTTCAGGAAGAAGATAAGAAACCTGCAACTTCAGAATCACCCCGCAAGGCTGAAACAGCAGAGAAGAAAGACGTTATCATACTCTCATCCCAGCCATACACCGTAAAAAAGACATCAATAACAATTCCGGCCATCTCCCTGATTGTACTTGCCTGTATTGCGGGTTTCATCTACTACCAGATAGTCGTGAGTTCGTCGAAGAGCGACCTTATAAAAGACCTCAAAAGCACTCCGGCGCTCGGGGCAATACCGGCCATTCAGAACAGGGAATCACAGGAAAAGCCGGCAACCGGAGGAAACGAAACACAGACAAGTACCGGCACATCCAAAACAGCCGGGACAAAGATACCGGTCAAGGCAAAAAAATCCGCCCTCGAGCACTACAAAAAGGGAAACCAGTACTTTATGGAATCGAAATACGAACAGGCGAGAGACGAATATGCCATGGCAATAGCCGCAGACCCTACATTCGGACTGGCCTACAGAGGTCTCGGAACGACATATGCCAAACTCGGGCAACCTGATCTGGCAGTAAAGAATTATGAAAAATACATAGAAGTAATGCCAAATGCATCAGACGCAGAGCAGGTAAAGAACATCATCAAGCAGTACTACGGCAAATAAAAACCCCGAAAAAAATTAACACAATCTTAATAATTTGCAAAATTCGGCTTAACCGGTTACTTATAATCTTCCTGCCCATTAAAGGAGGTTCTTTATGAAGAAAGCGAAGAGAATTTTTGAAGACAACAGACTGACAACACTTGGGATTATTGCAGTATTTGCGGTAATTCTTCTCCACTTTTCGGGAGCCGGGGCACAGGCTATCAAACCGTCATTTGATATCTTTGCCGACTACACCTACGATATGACCGAGGGGAAACAGGACCTGAATTCATTCAATGTAAAAAGGGCGTATTTTGGTGTAAAAGGCAGTCTTACAAAGGAAGATGCGGAAGGAATGAAAGTAAATTACAGACTCACACTCGATGTCGGGGAGTTTTCTGATATCGGTGCAAAGGGAACCTATGAGGTAAAGACAGTTGACGGAAAGGACCAGACAGAGATCAAGTCAGCCGGAATAAATGGTTTATACGTGGCATTTTTAAAATACGCTTATCTGGAACTCGAGGATATGGGACTGAAAGGTCTCAAGCTTCAGTTTGGTCAGATTCCGACGCCTTGGGTGAGCTTTGAGGATAAATTTGTAGGAATGAGATGGTGGACTTCCTCATTTACTGACAGGGCAAAGGTTCTGAACTCTGCCGACAGAGGATTAAGCCTTGCATACAATCTGCCGGCAAAATACGGAGAGTTAGTCGTTTCCGCCGTAAACGGAGAAGGATACAAGAAACCCGAAGACACAAAGGTTAAAGATTATCTTGCAAGAATTTCGGTCAGGCCTCTTCCCGAGATGGATATCGTAAAAGGACTTATGCTCCACTATTATATAGGCTACGGAAAGGCAAATACAGATAAGACAAAACCAGATGCAGAGAGCGTCAGACAGAGAATGGCATTTGGTCTCTCGTTCGACCACGATTATTTTTTACTGCTCGGCCAGTATCTTATGGCGGAAGACGGATTCGATTCAGAAAACACAAAGATTTCAAAAGGCGCCGGATATTCGGTATCTTCGAGAATAAAACTCGAAAAGCTTCTGGAATCAAACCAGACGGGATTATTCTTCAGATATGACAAATATGACCCGAATACAGACAAGGATAAGGACGGCAAGAGCATCCTTATTGCAGGTCCGTATTACTACTTTGTGGACAACAAGGCGGCAATCGGCCTCAATTATACGAAGGAGATGTTCGAGGATACAGAAAAGAATAAAGATATCTCACAGGTCATTCTGCAGGCACTGGTAAGTTACTGAAATCTCTGATTCAGGCAGGGTGAGGAGAATATCCTCCCCTGCTTTTTTTGATATAATGAAGGTAATTTGCAAAATTTCAAAATCTATCGTAAAGAGGTTCTATTAGTATGAAAAAGACCATTTTTATTGTAGACGACGAACCTGATATTGTGGAACTTGTAAAAATTAATCTCGAGAAGAGCGGTTTTGTCGTAAAAGGATTTAATGACGGCGAGAGTATGCTGAACTACACCTCCCAGAAGTATCTGCCGGACCTCATAATTCTGGATATAATGCTCCCGCAGATGGACGGAATGGAGATTGCCAAACAACTCAAATTCAATCCCGAGACTGCCTCAATCCCCATAATATTTCTGAGTGCCAAAAACGAAGATATAGATAAGATTACCGGTCTGGAGATAGGAGCCGACGATTACATAACCAAGCCCTTTAATATAAGGGAACTCATAGCAAGAATAAAGGCAGTAATGAGAAGGGGATTGCCCGAAAAAACTGAAGGAAAGACGATAAAGATTAACAACATACTCAGAATCGATCCCAATAAGTTCGAAGTCTATGTAAAAGAGAAAAAGATAGAACTGACGACAACCGAATTCAGAATCCTCTATACGCTGGCCAGAAAGCCCGGCTGGGTATTTTCACGCGAGCAGTTGCTGAACGAACTCTGGGGAGACGAGAAGGTTGTAATCGACAGGACTATCGATGTCCACATCAGAAACCTCAGGGAAAAGCTCAAAGAGGCCTCAAAACTTATTCAGAATATCCGCGGAGTCGGTTATAAAATTGACATATGAAAATATCCTTTAAGACCAGAATATTTTTACTTATTTCAATACCATATCTGATACTCACCGTAATCCTGCTCTTTGCAATCAAGACATATTCCCAGATTGAGCTGAGTGAAATAATCTATAATGAAATGCGGACAAAGGCAGAGATCATAGAAGAGATTTATCTTACTTCAGGAGATGAAAAGATCAGAGAAAACATTGAACACCTGAAGAAGAATTTCCAGATTCAGTACCGTGTGACACTGATAGACAATGAAGGGAATGTCATTGCTGACTCGGAAAAAGATGTCCACGAAATGGAAAACCACAGGGACAGACCCGAATTTGTCAAGGCGCTTGGAGGAGCTACCGGTCACTCTTTACGTCACAGCAAGACCCTCAACAGCGATATGGCATATCTGGCAATTCCTGTCACTAAAGAGAATAAAATTATCGGAGCAGTCCGGATAAGTATGCCGCTCAACGATTTTATGCAGAAGATCAACAGACTCAGCAACCCGATAGTTATTTACGGTATTGCTACGATTCTGCTCTTTTATATACTGACTTTCATTATAACATCCAGAATGCTCAGACCCGTTGATGAAATGATACAGGTATCAGAGAAGATTCAGAGAGGAGATTTCTCGGCAAGGCTTCTGCTTCCGCCTTCGAAAGAGTACGAACTTCTGTATAACACGTTCAACAATATGCTTTCTGAAATCCAGAAACTCCTTATTCAGAACCAGAAAAGAACCAACGAACTGAATTCAGTAATCTCATCGATAAATGAAGGCATAATACTCGTCAGCAGGGATTTCAATATCCTTCTTGCAAACCGTGGTTTTTCAGAGATAGCCCGTGCCGGCAGCAGTGATATTTCGGGCAGAAAACTATATGAGGTGCTGAAAAATGCGGACCTCAACAACATCATCAAGAAGAGTTTCGAGATAAAGGACAGATGCTCTGATGAGACAGAGATAAATTCCGATTACTACCTGATAAGTTCATCCTATGATGAGGCGAATGACATTGTAGTAGTCCTTCTTTACAACATTACCAACATCAAGAAGATGCAGATTTACAAAAAGGAGTTCGTTTCGAACGCAAGCCACGAACTCAAGACCCCTCTTACAGCGATAAACGGCTTCATCGACACATTAAACGACGAAATCACCGATGAGACACACAGAAGATATCTCGAAATAATAAGAAATCACACCCAGCGTATGATCAACATCGTCAACGACCTTCTCTCCCTCTCGTTGCTCGAAAGCGGAATTCAGTTTGAGTTTTCGGAATGTGATATAAATGAACTGATAGATGAAATACTTCCGCTGTTCAGAAAAAGGCTGACCGAAAAGAATATTACACTAAACACCAGACTTACAAGCAAATCTGTCTTTACGTGCGACCGTCTCAAGATCGAACAGGCACTCATAAATCTTATAGATAACGCGGTAAAATATACCGACACAGGCAGTATTACCGTATCGACATCAGAAGATGAAAGACATATCATTGTCGAAATCGAAGATACCGGAATCGGTATTCCACGTCAGGATATCGACAGAATATTCGAGAGATTCTATGTAGCCAACAAATCCCGCAGCAGGGCATCGGGCGGAACCGGACTCGGACTCTCAATCGTCAAACATATCATAAACAGACACAACGGGGCTATAGAAGTGACAAGCGAGGAACAAAAAGGTTCAAGGTTTACCGTCAGACTCCCGAAAACCATTTAGACAGATAACAGAATTAAATCAGTTTGCGAAGTGTGATTTTGGGGCATATCATCTGTCAGGTGCCGATTTTACAAAATCTGCAATTCTCTTTACATCTATCTCTTCCTCTCTTGCATCTATCATCAGATGAGGAGGAAAATCGTATCCCCAGACCTTATGCGGTGCATTTACAAATATCCCGCAGGTGGGTGTTTTCAGCGCAACCGAGAGATGCATCACACCTGTGTTGGCTGCTATTACAGATTTGCTCATCTTTATCAGTTTCATCAGTTCCTCAAGCGGCGGAGAAGAGATAAAATCAATACTATTACCAGAAATTTCTCTCTTCAGTTCCTCGATTCTGTCAGAATTTTCCCTTCCGGAAACGACCAGAATTCTAAGACCACTGACAATCATCGTTTTCAGGATATCAGATAATGTCTCAACCGGTATGAGATGGTCATACTTCCTTGCATCTGTAAAAATCATTACATCATATTTTTTCCCTGATTCAATATCAAATCCCAGTGAATTGTCAAACGGCAGCTCTGCTCCGGTAATCTTTGCGGCCAGCTCTGACTTTGAAACCGCCTCAGAGTCCGTCCCGATACTGACAGGAAGGTTGACGAACGGATTGAAATCCTTCTGCCTGATTGCCGCCTTAAACCTTCCTCTGGCAAGACCGAGCAGGAGATATGACGTCAGGGAAGGCGGGTAAATCTTTCCTCCCAGCACAATCAGGTCGTAATAAGTTCTTCTAAGTTTCACAATAAAAGCAAGGAGTCCCGAAAAATCCCTTTTTTCAAACGAAATGAGTTTGTCGCAATCAATGTAATCAAACAATTTTTCATATTTTCTGCACATAAGAAATGTGATTTCAGCATCCCTGTAAACCCTTCTCAGATGATTTATCAGCGGCAATGTGAGAATTATCTCTCCGAGTCTCTCATCGGTACGGATTATCAGAATCTTTCTGATATCTCCCTTAATTGGAATCATCTCCTCTCTTTTCTTAAAGAAGAGATTTAATAGCCACATAAAGAGTTTCTTAATCACACTCAGTCCTTCTATTCCAAAATAGTCCTTATAGAAATAATTTCATAACCCTGCCGGTTAATCTGATTAGCAGAAAAATCAGATATGGTAAATATGATTTATCAGTTAAGTCCTTTCTGTTCTTTCAGAAATGCGGGAGTATTATATGCATCGAAAGTGGATAACGACAAGGCTGATTATTACAAATCCCTTATTAACAGGTCTGTCAGTTTTATCCTGAATTAAGACTGAAGCTGAATTTAAATTATTATTCTCTGATATCCGGTAAATTAAAATAAAGTCTATAGAAAACCTGCAAATTATATCAAATCGGCAAATCTTCTAATATCTTCTTCGGTATTCTGTTCGGTAACCGTCACAAGAATAGAGTCCTTCAGTTCCGGATAGAACCTTTTGAGTAAAATGCCGGGAATTATCTTATCCGAAAGAGCCTTTCTGAAAAATCCTTCTGCGTCCTTCAATGTAATTACAAATTCATTGAAAGTATCTCCGTCGAACTGAAATCTGACCCCTTTTGACCTAAGTCTGTCCTTGACCATCTCTGCCTTACTGTGATTTTCTACGGATAGTCTCTTTAAGCCTTCTGCACCGTTATAGGCCATATAAATAGCATTAGTCAGCGCATTTAATCCGGAATTTGTGCAGATATTGGATGTAGCCTTCTCTCGTCTAATGTGCTGCTCTCTTGTCGAGAGGGTCAGAACAAATACCCTTTCACCGTTTTTGTCTACTGTCTCCCCGACGAGTCTGCCGGGCATATTCCTCACCAGTTCCTTCTTTGCGGCAAACCAGCCGACAGTCGGACCACCTGCCGACATCGGCACACCGAAAGACTGCCCTTCAGATACTGCAATATCCGCACCAAGTGACCCGGGAGATTTTATCAGAGAGAGGGATAATGGTTCGGTGGTTACTGAGACAAGAGGTATCTTCTTCTCTTTCAGTCTCGATGCGAAGATATCCAGTTCCTCGACCACACCGAAGAAATTCGGATACTGAATCACCACACAGTAGGCGCCATCGATGAGTCTTTCATCATATATAGTCCTTCCGCTTTTCAGGTCGAACGGCAGTTCGGCTATCTCATCACCAAGGTGTTTCAGATATGTCTTTATTACTTCCCTATACTCCGGATGAAGAGCACTGCTCAGAACAACCTTCTTCGGACTCTTTGAAAGCCTTCTTGCCATAAGGACTGCCTCGGCAGATGCAGTCGAACCGTCGTACATAGAGGCATTGGCAACATCGAGACCCAGAATGGATGCAATCATAGTCTGAAATTCGAAAATAGCCTGAAGGGTTCCCTGACTTATCTCAGGCTGATACGGTGTATATGCCGTATAAAACTCCTGCCTGAGAAGAAGGGTATCGATTATCTTCGGAATGTAGTGATTGTAAACCCCTCCTCCCAGAAATATCCTGAAATCCTTTGCGGTATTCGAATCCGAAATCGATTTTATCAGATGGTCGAGCTCCCTCTCCTCAAGACCGGACGGGATATTCAGCAACTTCTTCAGCCTGTATTTTTCAGGTATCGTGTCAAAGAGAGAATCGACCGATGATATATTCAGTACCGAGAGCATCTCCCTGATATCTCTGTCCGAATGCGGAAGGTACTTCATTACTTCGACTCCTCCTCAATCAGTTTTGCGTAGGCACCGGCATCCAGCAATTTCCCTTTTTCGGACGGGTCTGACAATTCTATCTTCGCCATCCATGCTGCGCCATAAGGGTCCTTATTTACCGTATCCGGAGCGGAAGTAAGCTCGGTGTTTACCTCAACTATCTTTCCGGACAGAGGTGAAAATATATCAGAGGCGGCCTTGACCGATTCAATGGTCCCTATCTTCTCACCGATATTTACCGAAGTACCGACATCGGATATCTCAAGAAATACAATATCTCCGAGAAGTTTCTGGGCGTGGTCAGTAATACCGATAGTTGCCGTATTCCCTTCAATCCTTGCCCACTCGTGGTCTTTCGTGTAAAAAAGGTCTTTCGGGATATTCATCTTACACTCCTTTCAAAAAGGTCTTTTCTTACATAGCCAATTAAAGATATATGGTCAAGTAATTTCAGAACCTTTAACAATATCACCTTTTCTGTAAGTTTGGGGAGGAGAAAGAATCAGAAATATTATTATACCCGTAATAACCCCGTGGATATTCAAAAGCATATCATTATAATCCAGATAGACTGATGGCCTTCCGGCATACAGGACAAAATACTGGTAGGCCTCATCGATTACACCAAGAATTATTGATGTAGAAAATGAATACCAGATATTGCCGCTGATTTTCAGCAAAAGAAACGAAATGAATGCATACTGAACATAATGAACAAACTCCACATTCGAGACAAAGAAGAGCGGATAATAAACGGCTACAGGGATGAGGACTATGGCAAGATAAGACAAACTTTTCCTGAAACTCTTTACATTGTATAAGAAAAAGAACAGAACAACTGCAATAAAAGGCAGAATCAGTGAGTAGATAAAAAATCTGTTTGTAGTTTCGAAGGAAAATTTTCTGTAGAATATATCAATAAATTCGTTGACTCTTCTGTGAAAAAGAACCGAGAACACATAGAAAGTAGCAAGCAATATCCTGAGGGATATATCTTTGACTAAAGCCATAATAGGATATAATATTTCAGTACCTTATGAAGTTCAATACTTTTCTGAAAAGTCTCTTTCTGTTCTTTGTCCCAATATTTATGACTAACTGCCAAAACGAGTTCTTCATAAAGGCAGAGAGCGGAAAGTATTATCACAGACTTACTCTCTGGGAATTCATTCTCCTTGCCCTACTCCAGATTGGTCTTCTATACCTCTTTTTGAAAATATGGAGAAAGAGATAGTAAACCTGATGCACTGCACATTCCCGATATAAACACAATAAACAGAAGTAATTTTTTCTGTCACCCTTAAAAATTGACACAAATGTACAAAAGTCTTACAATATATTCCACTCTGGAGGTAAGAAATGAAGTCAGATTTTATCATTTCGCTCATTGCAGTTTCTATATTTTCTATTGCCTGTTCGGAGAGCAATCCGAAGAATACAACTGATACAAACATTGCGAATGATATATCCCTATCAGACGCATCACTTGATGTAATTGTAGATACATCGCCGGATATCGTCGCTGACGTTATTCCCGATATCGGTGACATCGAGAATGATATTACTGATGCCGGGTCTGATTCAAACGGTCATCCCGACATAGAATTTATATGCAAACAGGACCCTACTGCCGATGCAAATTCGGGTACCGACGTAATGGCTCCGTATTTTGCCGAAAAATCAGAGGCAATGAACCTAAAAGATAAAGTCCTTGGAATCAGACTCGCCTCGATTGACCTTAACAATGACAATTACCCGGACCTCATTGTCCACAGGGTAAATTCAAATACCAGAGATGATTTTTCTAAAAATCCGCCTTATTATCAGAAAAGAATACTCTTAAACAAGATTAAGGAAGGAAACGGATTTTCAGACTTTACCCTCGAATCGAAATTCGGTCAGATAAGAGGTGAGGAATCAAATCTTGCAAGGGCATCTAATTTTGCAATAGCTGCCGATGTAGATAATGACGGAGACCCCGACTTGTTCTCCGGCGTATATACCAACCTTGCATCAGATGCCAATCCCAAAGACCCCGGCGACAGGTCTGAGATACTCCTAAACGATGGAGAAGGGCATTTTACCCTTGCAGCTCCATCGAATATCTTCAGGGACGGGGCAACAGTTACATCCGCCACCTTTACGGACTTCGACAGAGACGGAAACATAGATTTATTCGTTGGCGCTTTTTATAAGATATGGGGATTTCTGGAATCTTTCTCCGACAGGCTTTACAAGGGAGACGGGACAGGGAATTTCATCGATGTAACCGAACAGATGGGACTTCTCACGCCTGATGACTCGGGATTCGAGGAAGGACTCTCGAGTGCCCCTACATACGGAGTTACTTCCTGTGATATAAACAACGATGGAACACCCGAACTGATGACAAGTGTTTACGGAAGGCAGTGGAATAAATTCTGGCTCTTCGACGGGACAAAATATAACGAAATAGGAAGAGATATCAACTATGCCGGCGATTCGAACCTCGATTATTCGGACAATGAATTCTACAAGTGCTACTGCAAGAAAAACCCGGATGATCAGGTATATTGTCCGCCGACTGTCGGTCAGCCCAGAATCCAGTGCGGTGACTACTGGGCATTTGGCATAGATGACCAGCCTTTCAGACTAAACGGGAATACCTTTTCAACGATATGTGCGGACGTCGATAATGACGGACTTATGGATGTAATTCACACAGAGATAAGGCACTGGCATATCGGTCAGTCCTCGGACCCCACACAACTCCTGCGAAATGTCATTGCAGATAACAAATACGGATTTTACTTCGACAGAATTGATAACAAGACAAACGGACTCGACAGAAAATGGAGCATTACGGACTGGAATGAGGGTGATATTTCGGGTGCCGTCTTCGATTTCAACAATGATGGTCTGCCCGACATCTTCATAGCGAGTTCCGATTACCCGGGAGACAGGGCCTTTCTGTTTATGCAGAAGCCGGAACACACATTCACCGAAGTCGCCGTTCCGGCGGGTATTGCCCACAAGCAGTCTCAGGAAGTCACGGTTGCAGACTTTGACAGGGACGGGGACCTCGATGTGATAGTAGGTTCGAGCACTATGCGGAATACCGACTGGAAAGACAACTATGTATATTACTACGAGAACAAAGCCTCATCCAGTAAAAATGCCATTGAGATAAAGCTTGTCGGTAAAAAAGGCAAATCGAATCTCTCTGCGATCGGAGCAAGAGTAAGAGTAAAAGCGGGTGACCTTGTTCAGTACAAACAGGTTCAGGGAGGATACGGGCACTTCGGTCTTCAGAATGACCTTGTTTTGCATTTCGGATTGAAAGATAAATGTATCGTGGATGAAATAGAGGTAATCTGGCCCGACAAGAATATGAGCGTGCAGAAATTTACGAATATATATGCCAATTATCTTATCGAAATAAAGCAGGACGGAACACCCGAATACATAATGCCTCTGAAATAATCTTTAAGTCTGCTGATTGAAAAAATTTATATCTCGAACAGCTGGCCGAGGTAAATATCCCTTACAAGACGGTCTCTCTTCAGTTCGTCAGGCGGGCCTTCTGTCACAACCTTTCCTTCCGAGATGATATATATCCTGTCGCAGACAGAAAAGACCTCCCGTGCCGAATGGTCGGTAATGAGAATACCAATATTCTCCCCTTTCATTTTTCTGATTATCCCCGCCAGTTCATATACAGTCTTGGGGTCAATCTGACTGAAAGGTTCATCGAAGAGCATATATCCGGGATTCAAAAGAAGCGAACGTGCCACCTCCAGCCTTCTCTTCTCACCCCCCGAGAGATTTTCGGCAATACTCCCCTTCAGCTCCTCAAGCCTCATAGCTGACATAACATTCATAATCCTCTCATCTGTCTTTGATTTGTCCGATGAGGCAGAACTGACTATCCTGAGATTATCGTAAACAGAGAGGCCGTAAAAGAGAGATGGTTCCTGAGGCAGATATCCGATACCCTTTCTGATAAGCTGATAGAGATGATATCCGCTTATATTTTCATTATCGAGCAGGACCTCCCCCTCATCAGCTGAGAGGAGTCCGATTATTATTTTGAAAAGTGTGGTCTTTCCTGCACCGTTTGGGCCCAGAATACCTACAATCTCACCCCTGTCAAGCGAGAGAGAAACCCTGTCAAGCACCCTTCTCTTTCTGAAACTCTTAACAACATTTCTGACCTCGAGCATCTACTTCTTATCTCCCCCGTCTTTTATCTTTATTACCGCCTTGATATTCTTTACATTCACTTCGTCCCTGTCCAGATCATATTCGACAATCTCTCCCCAGAATCTGTTATCTCCGTCCGAATAGTACGGATTTCCTGTCATTGTCACAAGTGACTTTGCATTGTCATAGAGAGCCTTATCCGAAGTTGCATTCTTCTCTCCCTTCTTAAGAACCACATTCCCTGTACACTCGAACCTGTCGACATTTCCGTTCTCGGTATAATATGCTGTCAGCTGATTGCAGGTCATCTTCATATCAGACCTTACAGCAATCACATCCTCTGAAAATGTAGCCTTCCTGTTCTTGTTTTCTATCTTCAGTTTCTTTGCCTTTATCTCGACGGGCGATTTGTCCTCCCTGATCTGGTCCTTGAGAGAGCCGGCATCAGGACTCTGAAGTATCAGAACCGACAACAAAACCTTAAATAATGACATCATACTATCTGAATATCCTTGCCTTAATACCCTCATCAAAAACGAAGGTCTGCTCTCTGATATTACCAGAAAATCCGTTTCCTTCAAACTCAAAATTACTGCCGCCAATCCTCACGGTCTCATATGCCTTTACGAATCCGTCTGTCAGATTGCATTCAATCTCACCGGAGAAGAGACTGATATTATTCTCCAATAGTAATCCCTTTTTCGGGAGCATATGCATTTTGCCGGATACCAGATTGTAGGAGCCTTTTATAAACCCGATATCAAGCCTGTCGCTGAATTTTCCGCTTTTTATATTATAGACAAGATTACCGCCGGAGGCGAGTAACTCCGAACTGTCCCTGTCAAGACTCAGATAGGAGGCTCTCAATTCCGATACAGGTTCACCGTCTCTGAATTCCTTCATCTTTATATCTTCGAGTTCTATGCGGTTCTTTCCCCTGATTCTCTCATTTGGTGCAGACTTTCCGTTGCAGGAAAGTAGTGCAGATAATAGGCAAAACAGCAAAATTGCAGTGAGAGATTTTTTCATTATTTATTCACACCCCTTTTTGCTTCCGCTTTGCACCAACGAATAATATTTTTCCCTCTCATTTTCACTCATAAACTTTATACACCGGTAAAAATCATCTTTTACGGCATATTTTCTGATAACATTGTTATAGGCCTTTGTAAAATCACCGGATTTGCAGTCCGAATACAGTCTTAGAATTTCCGATAAAATACTGCAGTCTCCTCCGTAAATCTTCAGAGCGTCAAGAAGATATCTCTCCTTTTCCTGCTGCTCTGCGGCAATATACGAAAACAGGACATATCGGTACGGCGATTCGCTGAGGTGTTCAAAATATCTGCCAAAGAGCTTATCATCTGCAGAACCCGAAGAGATAATTCTGTAAATATTATAAAGTTCGGTATGATACGGATACTTAAAGAGAAGTTCCTCTGCAAATGATTTCAGCTTGAATATGTCTGATGTCTTGCTGAAGAGATCTGCTGCTTCATAAAAGATTTCTATATTGTTCTCCTTTTCGAGGGCAGCAAGATAAAGACCTGCTGCCTCATTGATATTCTCCTGACTCAGTGAAACGAGATATTTTGCATAAAGGGCATTTATAAACGGATGTTCGGGAAATTCTCTTTTCAGCCTGCTTATCACAATATGTGACTCTTTGCGGACATACAGCAGTGAGCGTGCCGCGAGTGAAAAGAGTCTGTAGTCATTTGCGAGTATCTGGGCTTTTAAGAGGTGATAAAGATTCTCATCGTCTCCCTTTCTGGCGAAGAATATAGGGATTTCTGAATATGCCGCACTCCTTACCGCATAGTTTTCGCTTTTAAGAAGAGATTTTCCGATATCTTCCCATTCTTTGTTCATCATTGATGGAATATGAAAATTCATTGCAACAGTTGCAGCCACAACAGGTGAAGCTTCTTTTACATAAAGGTTCTTCAGAGCCTCTACGGCCTCGGCCCTGTAATCCGGTTTTTTGCCACGCATTCTGAAAATCAGATATGACGTAGCACTGTGATACGGGGCAATACTTATAAGGCAGTCCAGATATCTGTTTGCCTGTTCTTTAAGCCTCAGATTGTAAAATGTATATGCCAGAAAGAAATAAAGCCCCGCTTCTCCCCTTCCGGCATCGGCCTTCGAGGCAACGATGAGTGCAGCACGTTCGGTATCCTTTTCGCTCACGGAACGGTACATAAGCATCTGATATATTGCCTCGGCATCCGACGAACCGAAGAACTGAAAGAATCTGACATAGTTTTCTATTGTATTTTCGAGCGTATCCTCCCCCTCGATGATGTACTTTGCAAAGAGATTCTGAATATCAAAATTCCGGAGTTCCTCCCGTGAGAGAAAATTCAGATAAAAGGAGAGTTCGGAAAATGCAAGGTCATATTCTTTAAGGTCTATCAGTCTGTAGATTCTGGTATAAAGTGTCGAGGCATCCGTTCTGTGACGAACCTCTTTCACTGAGGGATTTCGGACTTCGGTATTACAGGAATTAAATAAAATCAGAGCAGACAGCAGATAAAAGAGCAATCTATTTTTCATCTTTCTTTTCTTGCGAATCAGAAGAGGGGGGTTTTGAGTCACCCGGCACCGCCGCATCCGGCTGCTTCCCGGCAGAACGTTCGATTGTCTCCTTCACACAGGAACTTATACACTCCTTCTTTATCTCGTCCCGTATCTTATCCATATCCTGCCTCTTCAGAAGGATATAATCCGGACTGTTGACTTTTTCGATCTTCTCGATCTTTGCGAGAAGTTCCTCCGATTCCTTCAGAAATTCAGGACTCAGATTTTTAATTGCTGTTATCTTCTCACGCGATGTTCTGATAAGCTCCATCCCCATATTGAAACTGAACTTTGCCTGCCTGAATGTCAGCTCTCCCTTCAGCCTCGAATATTTCTCGAAATCATCGGGCGAGACATTCAGTTTCATTAGCCTTTCTATGTAGCCTGAGGCAATCCTGAGATTCTCCTCACTCTCATTCTTTAGATATTTTTCGACCCAACCCGAGACAATTCTGAAGAGTGCAATATCCAGTTCACCTCTGTCTACCTCGGCAACAGGGACCGTCTCTCCCTCCGGTATCTTTAGCGGCGAATATGCCTCCCTTTTGGTCATATCCTGAGGGATATATTCGGAGAACCCGTACGGCAGAAAGAGTCCCTTCTTTACAACAAGATACCCGTTTCTGGACGATATCTGGAATTTCTTGCTGTTGATAAGCGAGAGAAAATAGAAACATACCGCTATCAGAATAACGATGAGTACCCATATCAGCAGAGGGACGCCGCTCCCCTTCTGTGAGGCCGGAGCATCAGTCTTCCCGTTCTCCTCAGACTTCTTTTCCAGATTATCCTCTTCCATATCAGTTCTCCGTTTATTTGTACCCGATGTATCTCAGATTCCGGTACATATTATTGTAATCCAGACCATAACCTACCACGAACTTATCCGGCACCTCGAAACCGCAGTAGTCGATGTCGACGTTTATCCTCGTCTTTACCTTCTTGTGCAGCAGTGTACAGATCTTTACTGATTTGGGCTTCTTCTGCTTGATGGTCCTTATGAGATAATCCATAGTAAGTCCGGTATCGATAATATCCTCGACGATCAGCACATTCTTGCCGGAGAGTGATTCGGAGACATCCATAATTATCCTTACGATACCGCTCGTCTCGGTTGCATTCCCGTAACTCGAGACACGCATAAAGTCGACGGTACAGGGCATTTTAAGTTCCTTGGTCAGATCCGACAGAAACATATAGCACCCGTTGAGAATCCCGATAATATACAGATGCTCCCCCTTAAAATCCCTGTTTATTCTGGATGCAAGGGCCTTTACCCTCTTTTTGATATCCTTCTCGCTTATCAATACCTTGAATTTTTGCATAAATCACCTGTCAGACAAATGAATTATTTATTATTTCGCCTACCCCGCCTGCGCCGGGGACAATATACTGATTATCGTTAAGTCCCCTCTCCTTCTCCTTGAATGTGCCGGGGATTGATTTCAGCACCTCTTCTGAGGACAGACCCCTGTCGAGTCTCAGTGAATATATTATAACATCAGGATACCTGCTATGCAGATTTCTGATAAACTCTGGTGTAATAATCAGGTGAGCGGTGATAATCTTCTTAGGAGGTTTCCGGGTATTCTTCATATATTCATCGATCACCTTGACAAGAGTCGATGCCGTCGCTCCCATCGGGTCCGGAATAAGAACATAGGCATCACTCAGGTCACCGCCGACCTTGACTGTATTGATGGATGCACCCGTTACTTTGCCTTTTCTGTTTACTATTCTGGCAGAAGAAATAAAGTCCTGTCTGATATACTCCGGGTTGATAAGCCAGCACAGGATATCGAAGAAGAGCTGTGACGGTATCGAACCGGCCCTGAGAATACTTACGATAACCGTCTTGGTGTCTTTCTTTATCCCTATACCCCTCACTATACCACGGGGGGTGTATTTCTTCATACGTGTGGAATATTCAATCCTCGTTCTGGGGAACTCCACGTCCACTATATATCTGAGCAGTTCGTTATAGGCATACCTTATTATGCGGTTTGCCTCAGGCTGTACCGTCTCGGGTCTCGAAAAACGTGCCACAAGTTCGAAAAGAATCGGGGAATCTATCAGATGAACATTCTCGTTGTAACGATGTTCGATTTCATTCATTTTGTGACTCCTCTTATTTGTATTTAAGATAAAATTTTACTATCTCCTCGATGAGGGCGGAAAGAGTCATCTCGTTCTTCTGGGCTATCTGGGAAAGAGAGACGAATATCTCTTCTGGCAGATTACACTGGACATTCCTTCCGGCTGTCTGAACCACCTTATGCGGACTCTTGCTCCCCGGAAGCGGCGGCGGCACTGCGATAATCTTCTTGCCTGTAATCTTCCTCTCCTTCTCGATCTCATCCTTGAAGAGCTGTTTTATGAAATTCGAGAGGTGTACATTCGACGGAGTAAATTCGTGCTGACTCAGAAACGAGTCTATTTCAAACTGCATATCCCACGCATTCCTGTATCTCTTCTCGGGGTCTTTCTCGAGGGCAGACATAAGTATCTTCTCTACCTGCTTCGGCAGTTCGGGCTTGAAGAAACTGGGCGGGTAGATCTTCCCCTCCGTAATGGATTTGATAACGGCCTCATCTGTCTCGCCCCTGAAGAGTTTATATCCGGTAATCCACTCATAAAGGACGACGCCGAGCGAGAATATATCGGACCTCTGGTCGGCCTCCTTACCCTGAAGCTGTTCGGGAGAGATATAGCTCAGCTTCCCCTTGACCTCGCCCTCCCTGTCTGTGGAGACCAGATTCGTAGCCTTTGCGATTCCGAAATCGAGAATCTTTACCGCACCGTCCCATGATACCATAATATTCTCGGGTGTGACATCCCTGTGAACGATATTCAGCGGGTTTCCGTTGTAGTCAACCTTGGAGTGGGCATAGTACAGACCCTCACATACATTGGAGGCGATCTTCAGTGCATACTCCATCGGGAAGGGGATTCCGCGCTTTGCCGAGGCATTGATAATGCGGTTCATATCCCTTCCGGCGATATATTCCATAGCAATGAAATAGGAGTCCGAAATCTTTCCGAGGTCAAAGATCTGGCAGATATTCGGGTGAGTGAGCATCGCGGCAAGCTTCGCCTCATTGAGAAACATCTGGACAAATTCCTGTTTCTGGCTGATTTCGGGTCTTATCTTCTTGATTACGATGTCCTTCTGAAAACCCTCCATACCTTCCTGTCTGGCCAGATAGATATCCGCCATTCCGCCTGTGGCGAGTTTTCTGATGAGTATATACTTTCCGAATCTCTGTCCTAACATATCAGAGCCTCTTTAAGACCTCTCTCTTCTCGCTTACTGCCTTTCTGACTATCTCTTCCCTATCCCAGAGGTAATGTCTCCCTTCCTTATATATCACCCTTCCGTCGGAAATAACATACCTGACATCGGATAAGTCAGATGAATATACTACAGCGGAATACGGATTATCAACAGGATTCATATGTGGACCCCTGTTGTCGATTATTACCATATCTGCCTTTTTTCCGGCCTCTATACTGCCGATCTGTCCACCGAGACCAAGAGCCTTTGCCCCGCAGATCGTCGCCATTTTCAGCACGGTCTTTGCATCCATCTTTTTCGGACCTACCCTTGGTTTGTGAATAAGTGCCGCAAGTCTGATTTCATTCAGGATATTCAGATTATTGTTGCATGGAGCGCCATCAGCCCCCAGAGTAACGTTTATCCCGTAATCGAGCATCTCCGGAACCCTTGCAAATCCCGAGGCAAGTTTCAGATTGGCAGACGGGCAATGGGCAACTGAGGTCTTCGTCTCTTTCAGAATATCGAAATCCTTCTTCTCTAGCCATATACAATGGGCAATCACCGAGTTATTCCCGAGGATACCGCACCTGTTCAGAAATGCTATATTGGAGTCGCCGAATCTGTCCTTTACGGCCGTAATCTCCCTGATATTCTCCGAACTGTGTGTCGTAATTATCAGCCCGAGTTCTTTTGCAATCCCTGCCGAACGAACAAGCGAGTCCTCCCTAAGAGAAAGGGCAAAACGCGGTCCAATACCGAGCATCATCCTGCCGTTTTCCGAATTGTGATAAGCTGAATAGAGATATCTGATCTCCTTCTCCGACTCACTGATATCCTCCCCGGGTATCTTACCACTGCTCTTATCCATAAGCATTTTGCATACGATTCCCCTCATACCCGATTCCGACAGTGCCCTGAATATTGCTTCGGTATGATGCACAAGCCCTATGTCAAGAAATGTCGTCGTACCTGATGAAATCATCTCGAGCATCGAAAGCCTTGCGCTTGCATAGACAGATTTTTCGCTGTGCGCAGCCTCGAGAGGCCATATATATTTCGAGAGCCAGTCGAGAAGTTCGAGGTCGTCTGCCATACCCCTGAAGAGGGTCTGTCCCGTATGTATATGTGTCTGGACGAAGCCCGGGAGCAGAAATCCTCCTTCGGCATCGATTACCTGATAAACTGCCTTATTCCTTCTCTTGGGATTTTTACCGACGGACTTGATAATTCCGTCCTCCACGAGTACCGAACCGGAAAGGAGAGTCTCCTTATCGTCCATAGTAATTATATTGGCATTTTCTATAATGAGGTCCATAAATTGCTTTGACTTATAGGATAAAAGTGATTTGTAGTCAAATTATTTTGAGCAGAATAGAAAATAAGAGTCGGGTAAGCGCCCCCGAAAGATAAAGCCCCGGGCAACCGAAATGCCGGAATAGCATCATAAATACTGTATGATTTTGCTTTTAAGTTTTATTTTTGCTGATATCCTGACAGGGATTTGAGGAGGATATTATGATTAATACAATCCTTATACTTTCAACTCTTTTTTCAATGGGAGGTGACAATATGAATTTCAGATTCGATATCGAGACCTACAGACTCAAGAACGGTCTTACGGTATTCCTTCTGGAAGACCACTCACTCCCGATTGTGGCGGTCGATGTAAATTACAATGTCGGTTCGAAAAACGAGGTCAGAGGTAAAACCGGATTTGCCCATCTCTTCGAACATATTATGTTTCAGGGTTCAAAACATTTCAATGATGACTATTTCAAGGCGCTTCAGGATATCGGCGGGGAGGTAAACGGCGCAACCAATCAGGACAGAACGAGATATTACGAGATAGTCCCGTCAAATTATCTCGAACGCGCCCTCTGGCTCGAATCAGACAGGATGGGATATCTGCTGGACTCCCTGACGGAAGAGAGGCTCAAAAACCAGATCTCCGTGGTAATAAACGAATATCGTCAGAACTACGAGAATAAACCGTACGGTATGGTCTATTCGGAGACCCTGAAACTGCTCTTCCCTCCGCATCATCCGTACAGCTGGCCTACCATAGGCATTCCCGAGGATATAGCCGGTGCAACACTCGAAGATGTAAAGAACTTCTTTATGACTTATTACAGCGTAAACAATGCCACCATAGCGATAGCCGGCGACATCAACAGGGAAGAGACAAAGAAACTTGTGGAAAAGTATTTTGGCTCGTTTAAGCCGGCAAAACCGATAAAATTTATTTCAAAGTGGACACCGAACCTCAATGAGAACAAGAGTCTCGTAATGAGAGAGAATGTCAGTCTTCCGAAAATCCATATATCATTTCCGACAACCGCGGTATTTGAAGAGTACGACGCCGAGCTGGACATTATAGCAAAGGTACTGGGGGCAAATGAGAATTCACGACTCTACAAATCACTTGTAAAAAACAGGAAAATTGCCTCCGATATCTCTGCCTATCAGTCGTCAAACCAGATAGCGGGGTATTTTACCATTGTTGCAACTCTCTACCCCGACAAAAACGTAGGCGAGGCAAGGGAACTGATTATGAGTGAGGTAAAAAGCCTCATCAAAGACGGAATTACCAGAGATGAACTTGAACAGGCAAAGAATTATTTCAAATCGGATTTCATCAGAAGCCTCAAGAGACTCGGGGGATTCGGAGGGATTACGGACAGGATGAACTATTACTACCAGATGCTCGGGAACCCCGATATGTTCGAATACGACCTCAACAGATATATGAAGGCAAGTCTGACATCAGTTAAGGCAGCAGCAAAGAAATTTTTGAGCCAGTATTATGCCGAAATAGTCGTCCTCCCCGAAAAGAACCTCACCTATTCAAAGGAGGAATTAGACAGGTCGAAGATGCCTTCAGAGAAGCAGGGAAAGGAGATAAAATTCCCTGAGGCAGCAAAGACCACGGTCTCAACCGGAGGGGATTTGTTTATTATGCCATATACGAGACTTCCGCTGAGTTATCTGAGCATAATTTTACCTGTTGGTTCCTCTGCGGACGGAAAGAGGGAAGGGATTGCAAATTTTACGGCAAATGCAATGCTCACCGGCACACGAAACCTTACCAATGAAGAGATTCAGTCTAAACTCGATATGCTGGGTTCTACAATCAGCGTAAACGTGGATGCAGATACCACCACCATACTGGCGACTTTTATCAACGACAAGGCCGACGAGACGCTGAAACTGCTCTCGGATATTCTTTTCAATCCGTCATTCGACAAAAAGGAGATAGAGATACTGAAATCGAGGTATCAGAATACGCTTCTGAGAATGACAGACCAGCTTCCGTTCATCGCCAGTGCGGCTGTTATAAAACAGTACTTCAAGGACCACCCCTACGGCCATCTTACAATAGGAAATATGGAATTTCTGAAGACCGTAGAAAGAGAGGAGATAATCGGCTTCTACAACAATCACATCATCACAGCCAAAGCCAGATTCATCTATTCAGGTTCTTTCAAAGAGGAAAAAATAAAAGGACTCGTCGAAAAATACCTGAAGGGTTTCAAAGCAGCAGAAAAGTCCGGTATGCCTGACATCAAGAGACAGGAGAAACCGAAAGGGATAAGGATATTCTTTGCAAATAAACAGAACTCGACCCAGTCACACATAATGTTTGCATTCAGGGGCATAATGAGGACGGATAGTCATTTCGAGAGTGCCTATATCACAAATACAATATTCGGCGGATATTTTCTGAGCAGACTCAATATGCGCCTGCGGGAGGAGAAGGGTTTTACATACGGTGCGCGCAGTAACATCAGGTTCTACACTAATGATTCCCTCTGGACCATATCCACATCAGTTCAGTCAGATGCGACAAAGGAGACCATAAGGGAGACACTGAATGTTATTACGGAGATGAAGAAGGGCGAGACACTCTCCGATGACGAGCTGAACAAGGCAAAAGGCTATGTGGTCAAACGTTTTCCGATAGAATACGAGACCATAGACAACCTTCATTCAAAACTGAGTAGTATTGCGGTATTCAATCTCCCCTGCGACAGCATAAATACCGAATATAACAGACTCAAGACCATAACAAAGGCGGACGTAATGAAGGTCGTATCAGAATATTTCAGCACAGAAAACCTCATAATTGTCGTTGCAGGAGACAAGAACAAAGTCTTCGAAAGCCTGAAAGAGATATCGGATAATATAACGGAAGTTACAGCAACGGGAGAAGAGATAAAATAGGATATCAATAAAGGTTTGACTTGCCTCATCTGAAAAAATGGTGTTAAATAGATGCTGTCTGATAAACAGGGAGCTATTATGAACAGGATAATCAGGATTCTTCTTCTCTCATCATTAATTTTCATCTCCGGATTCAATACCATTAAGAATCCCGACGGAAGTTCGGCAAAATGGATGGACTCCTCTCTTCCCGTTGAATACTACATAAATCCTGCAGGTTCGGGGCTAAGTGAAACGGCGGTAATAAACGCCATAAAGCTCTCTTTCGAGGAATGGTCCAAACCCGACTGCACCTATGTCTCAACCGAATATGCAGGAAAGACTCTCTCCACTTCGGCATCCCCCTCCGATTTCAGAAACAACCTGTTCTTTATAACAGGAAAATGGCCCGATGAACTCGGAGGCTACGGAACGATAGCGGTATGTACTCCTGCTGTATATTCCGACGGATACATCAAGGACGCCGATATAAGATTCAATGCGGCAGATTTTCAGTGGTCGACAACCGGTGAGAAGGGGAAGATGGATGTACAGAATATCGCCACACACGAGATAGGCCACTTCTTCGGACTCGACCATACAATGGTATACGGTGCCACAATGTATCCGTATGCAAATCTCGGCGAGACAAGTGCAAGGAGTATCGAAGACGATGACATAAAAGGCATCTGTTTTCTCTATCCCGACAAGACATCCTCATCGAAAGGGACTTTTGGTTCTGCCTGTGAATATTCGAGTGACTGCAACAGCAATATATGTGTCTCTGCCGGAGATTCGGGTATCTGTTCCCAGAACTGCAGCACGACCGAAACCGGCAGCTGCCCTAACGGATACCGGTGTCTCGAAGCAAATGACAGCAATTCCTATTGTTTTCCGGGAGACAGTTCATCGGATTTATGCAAACCCTGCGAAAGTTCCAAAGACTGCTCATCTGAACTCTGTCTGACAGACGGTAATCTCTCTATCTGTTCGAGATACTGCGTTGTATCCAGCAGCAACTGCCCCTCCGGATATTACTGCGCAGAACTCGAAAACGGCGGAGGCGGCTGCTGGCCGGAAAATGATGAGTGTGATTCTGCCAATATCCCGAAAGACCTTGGAGAGATATGCTATTCGCTAAGTGAATGCAAGTCCGGTCTTATATGTGTAGCGGCAAAATCCGGTGATGATTTCGGGAAGTGCTATTATGAATGCAATCCAAAAAGCCCGCAGTGCCCCGAGACAGAAAGATGTGTCACTCTTACGAATGAAAGCGGCGCCTGTATGCCCAAAACATCCCCGACTGATACAGGGACGGGGACTGATACAGGGACAGAGAAGGACTCCGGCAGTGTAAACCAGCAGGATTCGGGTTCCCTGTCAGATATCGACCTCATAGATGAACTGAACGAACTCACAGGATGTGAATGCAGTGTTCTGTTTTGAATCTTAAAATGCAATTATTTTTCCGGACTTTACAAGCGCGGCAGAAGAATCGTGCATACCGGATGTAATTCCAAGGATATACATAGACTCATTTTTTCAGATAGACCCTGAAGACCGTTCCGGTATTCCTGCCGGATTCAAAATCGATCTTCCCGTCCATACTTTCAACGAGTTTCTTCACGATCGCGAGTCCCAGACCCGAGCCCTGTCCCGATGGTTTCGTCGTATAAAAAGGTTCGAATATCTTCTCTCTGTCTGCCTCGTTTATCCCGCATCCGTTATCCTTAACAGATATCACTGCATATCCCTCATCCTGAGTAAGCGATATTTCTACATCCCCGTTTCCGTTCATCGCATCCTTTGCGTTCATCAGGAGATTTATCAGTACCTGCTTGATACGGTCTTTATCATACACAGCAGATATTTTTTCGTTGTTATTAAACCTTATTCTTATATTTGCAAAGGATTTCTGAAGCGAGACAAAATTTATGGCCTCCGTAACTGCCAGCCCGACATCATCCTTCTTCATATTGAACTTCGGAGGTCTTGCATAATCCAGCAATTCCCTCAGAATATTACTTATTCTTACTATCTCATTGTCCATCTTTCTGAGATACTCACCTATATTCTCTGTCCTGTTCTCTCTTATCCCCTTCCCCACTATATCGATATATCCCCTGACCGTCCCGAGAGGTGTTCCGACCTCGTGTGCAATAGAGGCCGCAATCTTTCCGACAGTAGAGAGCCTTTCGGATTTTATAAGGTCATCCTGTGCTTTCCGGAGTTCCTCATTGATTCGCAGAAGTTCCGCCTTCTCTCTCTTGAGATTCCTTATAAGTGTTGCAACCGACGAAATAATCACGGCGGTCTCATCCTTTTTATCGCTCTCTGAGAGAAAATCATCTTCTATCTGCTGTGATTTAATCCTGACCATCAGATTCTCGAACGGTTTGAAGTACAATCTCCTCACAACTGAATATATAACCATCCCGAGTATCAGAAACAGAATAACGTCGAATATTACAATGGAATTTCTCAGCTTCGAATAACTGGCAATATCCTTTTCATAACTGAAGATTATCAGATACCTCTGCCCGTCTCCTGTATCGGCATTCTTGAAAATACCTATGTAACCCGAACCGTAATCAAAGAAACCGTATTCCCTGCTAACACTCTTGAGAGCCTCTCTGATGATACCGGTATCATTTACCAGACCACAGAGATAGTCAAAGGAGTTATCCTTATAAACCCTCGCAATTGCAACAGGCATATATTCGAAAAGTTTTCTGTCTCCTATCACCTGATAGCACTCCCTGTCCCCCTTTTCGGTGACCAGACGGGAAATAATCGAGGCTGAAATCATATAGGTATCTACCTTGCCTGACATAAAGAGACGGTAAGAGATATATAGATATGCCGCCAGATTGAGTGCCACAAAGAGAAACATCAGAAGCATCAGGAAGAACGTAAATTTTTGCTTAATGCTCATATCGGACAAGTTAATCTCATAATTTCGGAAAAATCAACAGATTAGAAAAATTCCTCTAATATTTGACTCTCATAACATAATCAGATATTATTATATCTATGTTAGTCAGAACCTTTCAGTTATTTATTGCGCTATTACTGTTATATTCCCAAAGTCTCTTCGGAATCTCCTTCGATGCAGCACTCAATACCGGTGCATTCGAGTACAGAGGTCCAACTGAAAGAAACGGCTACCTGCTCGGTATATCGACAAATCTCTTCCTCTTCTCCGACCTTGCTCTGACAATAAATGAGAGCATCTCACACCTCGAAAGCGGTATTTACAGAGGTCAGAAATACGCCAATGAGGCAAGTCTGGTCAACACATCTCTCGGTCTGCTCTTTGTGGTAGATGTTATGAGACTTCTTCCGTATATCAAGGTTACGGGAGAGTTTTATAAAGGAAATTTTCTAAACAACGAAAATTACGATTATGGCTATTCTATGGGAGCGGGATTAAGATACGAAAGGCTCCCGGTCTTTCTGACATTTGAGCTTTCATACAAGCAACTCTACAAGACAACTACAGAATGGCCATCGATTATTCTGTTTACAATCGGGAGCGGGTTTGCATCCGACAGAGAAAAGGACAGGGAAGCAGGATTATAAAGGAGGTTTCTTATGAGAAGAAGGGTTTTTGTGACGTTTTCCTTTTTGATTCTCCTGTTTTCAAACAGCTATGCAGCCGAAATCCTGAATATAAAGTGGGGAGAGCCGCCACATAACATCAACTATTTTACAGCACCTGACGGAATCTACGGGGTATCCGATTTCTATGTAGATAAAAGTGAGACAGGCATACTCAGTAATCTTGGCAGAAGCCTTAATATCTTCGAGAACGGCATTTACATAAACTCAGTTGAGAATCTCCCTGAAGATATAATTATGGTCGAGAGGTCAAACAGTAAGACTCTTCTCTTCGGAAGGGACGGAGGGGTATATCAGGTACTTGGTAAAAACATACTCAGGATTCAGACAATGCCGGTCTCAGAACCGGTATCGGGAGTTATGCATTTTGGTAATACGTTCTACCCTATAACAAAATATGAAAAGTATGTCTTTCAGGATATCCTGATGGATGCAGTAATCGAAAATCCTCATCTTGCTCAGGTGAGAATCTACCACAACGACGAGATACTTGTATATTCATTTGAAAACGAGAAGGAGATTGCCGCGATAACACCGGTAGGGTTTATTGATAACCTGCTGGTGATTGTTACAGAATTTGATATGGGCAACAGCCGTTCGGTACTTACAATCGATGAAAAAGGCAGCATATTCTCCGAGATAATACTTCCGAACCGGTTTTTGCTAAGCGATGTCAGAGACGTAAAGGTATACGGCAACAAGATATACATTCTTGCTTCGGACAAAGACGGTCTCAGAATTTTTGAGTATGACGGTTATACAGACGGCAAAGTCGGAATAACCTACTGGACGAAGAAATTATACGAGATGACGGAGAATATAAATTATACCCAGAATCTTATGGCCCTTACAGCGGTCAAGAGGTCCGAGGCATTATCCCTTGCAAAGCAGTATAATGACCATGTATGGACCGCAAAATCCTGCAATATAGGGACAACTACCTGTACGGACTGGTGCAACAAGCAGAAGACAATCAAACCACCCTCGTGGGTTGTTGTAGGAACGAACACCAGATTCCCTTACTCGTGGGGAGGATTCTCGACGATATCACAGTTCGATCAGGGGCTTGTGGATTGCAAGAAGGCAGGAGATATTCAGACAAAATACGCAGATGGTACCAGTGCCTGTGGCTCATCCTGTTCGGTTGGAGTAGATTGCTCCGGCTTTGTCTCCAGACTATGGAAACAGACTACGAAATATGGGACTTCAACTATTATGCAGATAGCAACCAAAATAAACAAATCGGACCTCAAACCCGCCGATGCCTTAAACGATACAGGCTCCCATATCCGTCTTTTCGTAGGTTTCCGTTCTGACGGAAAGTGGGATATGGTCGAATCGTATGCCGGTTCGGGGTACTGGGGTGTCGGATATACAGTCAGAACACCGGCCGAGAACGACGGATACGACGCAATCAGGTATAATGCAATCGTTGATGATTCAGTTCCAACAAATAAGCCCCCTGTAATCACTCACACACCGGTGACATCTGCTGAAAGCGGGAAGGATATATTAATCACTGCGAAAATCACCGACGACTCCGGAAAAATAGATTCAGCCACTTTAAGATTCAAAAATGAAGGAGAGGCAAATTTTACAGCATTGAGTATGACAGATAAAGGTTCGGGCAATTATGAGGCAAAAATCCCCGCGGCCTCAATAAAAAGTACCAAAATCTATTATTACCTTGCAGCGTGGGACGGGGAATCACCGGTTCAGACGGGTGTAAACAGAAGCATCCTTCCGGAGAAGGCTGAGGATACGACAAATCCGCAATACTTTACTATTACGGTTGTGCAGCCAAACACTCCTCCCGTAATCGTCCATACACCGGTAAGCTCGGCAAAGAAGGGAGAAGATATCATCATATCCGCGAAGATAACGGATGATTCCGGAAAGATTCAGGCGGCAAATATAAAATATAAAAACGAGGGCGATTCAATAATGAAGACTATAACCATGGTAGATAAAGGCGGGAATATATTCGAGGCAAAAATCTCGGCCGCATTTATAACTGCAAATAAAATTTATTACTACATCGCTGCCTGGGATGGCGAGTCGCCTGTTCAGACCGGCCGCAACAGGAGTATTCTGCCGGAGAAGGCGGAGGACCTGATACCTGTATATTTCATCGTCAACATTACAGGGACTTCAACGGACGCAGGTATTGATATCCGGTCAGATACCGGTACCGCTGATGATACATCAGCAGATACAAGTCCAAACGAGGATATCTTGCCGGAAGACAAAGCAAATATACCGGATGAGGGAACAGATACAAATCAGAATACGGATACGATAATCTCCAATGATACATCAGATGAAGACTCAGGTGGTAAAGCTGAAGATATCATTTCTTATGACGACATTAAAAAGAAGACCTCCGACCTCAGTAAACTGGGAGAAGAGGAAGAAGGAGGCTGCGGCTGTACGGTCCTTGAATAAACAGTTTGAACGGTTTGAACAGTTTGAACGGTTTGAGCGGTTAATTAAAAATCAACTCCCGCATTTATCAGATAGTACATCCAGAGGTCCGTGCATTCCTCACAATCTTTAAGACTCTTTGTGTACATCACCCCTAATACAGGACCTGTATATAATCTGCCGAAATGAAAGAGAATACCAAGATCACCGCCGCCGTATATTATATCTTTGAGAAAATCCTTCCTGTATACTGCTGGCCCGGAGACAGGTTTGTCTACATTTACCTCATCTCCGCGGGATAATATAAGGCTCGAACCGGCCCTCAATGTGAGCTTGGGCTCAATCAGTCCGTATCTGTATGAAGTATGAATTACCAGATTCGGAATGGCGGAGACAGTTCCATTTGTGATATATACGAAATCAATCCTTGGCTCAAACGCAAACAGATAGGAGTCGTCATTGAGCTCTAAAAAGTATTTTACGATTCCTGCTCCTGTCTGAAATACCGAATGATTATTCTCGAGGTCGTCCTCACCCTTTGCCCCTGATATACCGAAGACAACTTCGGTATTTTCCTCTGCTCTGTAATCCGCCTCAAGTCCGATACCAACTCCGCTTAAGTCAAATACCTGAGTTGCCGCCCCTCCAAACATCTTTACAGATACGTCACCCTCCTTTTGAGCCTTTAGAGTCCTTGAAGGTGAAAATGCCGGCGGAGAGATTGGCGAACAGGTCGCCCCTGAAAAGACAAAGAGACTTACGATTGAGGAAATCAATAATATAAGTTTCTTCATAATAAACCTCCTTGAACAGACTCATTAACTACCTGTTAATCAAATGTTATGCCAGACTTAAAAAAAGCATGTTTTCAAATGGTTAGGATGGAGTGCCCGGTATATATCTGTGAAAAAAACAAACAGAGAGTGAAAGAATTCACTTGATGATTCTGGCAAATTCACTCACAGGTATTCGCTCGCTCCTGTATGAATTGGCAATATCGGATTCGTCCGCATAGCCAACAGAGAGCCCGACAATAAGTTTCAGATTCTGAGGGACTTTCAGAAAGTTTTTCACAATATCCGGATAATCCGTGAGTGATGCCTGAATAACACTCGAAATCCCCTTCGCGGTTGCGGCAAGGGTAAGCCCGTAGACAAATGCCCCGATATCAAAGACCGACCACTCCGAGAGATTCCTGTCGCAGAAGAGAAAGATTGCAGCAGGCGCATTATAGAATCTGTAATTAGCGAGTTTTGCCTTCTTTAATGCCTCTTTGTCGTTTATATTGACTCCGAATCTGAGAGCCCTCTTCATCATATGGGATTCTATCCTGCTATGTATTTTTTCCGGCCATACGGGCTCTTTAATCTCCGGTGACGGAGTTCTTCCACTCTCAAATTCATTAATTAACAACTTTGATAAATTGCCCAACTGAGGCTCTTTTACTACATAGACCTCCCACGGCTGACTATTCTTGAATGACGGGGCTTTGGAAGCATATTCCAGAATCTCAATGAGTATCCCGTCCGAAATCTCTTTGTTAATAAACTTTCTGGTGCTCATCCGCTTATCTATACATTCGAGTGCAAACATCTTAAACACCTCCGCTTGTCAGCTTTTTTTAATACCGCCCAAGCCGAATGTCCAGAAGAAATTTTGGTTTGAACGGTTTGAACTATTTTACTCTATTAATGAACAGGAACAACCCTCTGATGATTCATCTGTCTTCTTCTGACCGCTGTCATTTTCCAGACTGATATCTGTTACTACGCCCGAATCCTCTCCGGCATCCTCCGAAATTCCGTTATCTTTTTGGATTATATCCTCTGTCGCATCGGTAATTATTGTAGTGTCACTTGTTTCATCTGCCATAGAGACATCCTCTATTATTATGTCGGCAAAATCTTCATAACTGACATCCTTTATATCGGCAGATACATCTGTTATAGCATCCTGTATTAATATATCTTCTTTTATATCGGAGACTGTTATATCAGAAGGCACATCGGCAGATATATCGGAGATTACATCGGTAGCCACATCAGGACCTGCGTCAACAGGTTCACTACATACTATACCTCTTAAGTTAATCGTAAACTTTGACTCTGTAAGTGCCTTATATACCACACAGCACTCACCATCGTTGTTGTTGTAAAGTTCCATACAGGAATCAAAGACATACTGACTGACTGTGGGAATGAGTTCCTTCTTCTGGAGATACTTGTCAATGACGTTGAAATATATCTTTGCCGTCTTTTCAACACCAATGGCATTTTTGATCTTCCACGCGGGATACGCAATAGTGGTCGCACATACATAAGAGGCGTCATACATATCCAGCGGCATCTGACAGTCATCTTTGTGTCCCGGCGGCGGTGGATATTTCGAACAGAGTCTCTGATAACACTGGCCGATATACTCCTTATCTCCCCAGGTAATTGCATCAGGGTCGTAAGGGTCACTATCATTTCTCAGCCACCTGTGCTTCCCGTCCGAATCTATAAGTCCGTTATAACCCATAAGCCAGTTCGGATTCTCGTCTCCCTGCGAGAGTGAACCCATTGTATCACAGAGTCCCTCCTGTACAGAAGCGGATTCGTTTTTCGGATAATTCGAATTATTATATTCCAGTTCCGCAAGTCCTCCCTGAGAGAGCGGTGCGGATAATACCCCGTGAGTATATTCGTGCCCCACCACGTCGTATGATGATGCGAATGACCTGCTCGTATTTTCATCGGGCTGATATACCCATAGCACCATTGCACTATGGCTGTAAATATCCCAGAATGCATTCAGCCCCAGAGGGTCATAGGCCATTTTTTCCAGATATACCCTAAAGCCGTTATCCTTATTCACAATACCTCTTAGACCAAGTGAGGCATACCAGTCGTAAATCCTCTGTGCGGCATAATGGGCAGAGATACCTTCAATCCGTCTTGTCTTTACACCGTCCGGCATTACACCATCCCATATTGAAGCTTCGCCTGAGGAGAAGAGCATTGAAGAAGGCGGGAGTTCACCGGGGAACTGAGCCTGCTGAATCTCATAATAGGTCTTTATGAACTTCGTGCCGAATACCTCCTGAGCACCACGCGTCGTATCTACTGCACAGTAATTATCGGCACAATCTGTATCTGAATATTCATCGGGATTCTTTGCAACCTCCACATCCACACTCTCACTGTTCGTATTCGTTATAGTAACCTTCGTTGAGACAAGTGCCGGCTCATACTTTACGACCTCACCTGTTACTGCATCGATATCGAAAGTACCGCCGTCAAACGGTCTGTCAGGCAGATATGCCTTGATACGATATCTGAGAAGCGGGTTTTCGGTATAAGTAACAATACCGAGTTCGGCTATCCCGGGTTTTACATTCTGACTATTCAGGTGGTTCAGAAGGAGCCCTGTTGCCTCTCTCTCAGAGATAATCTTATCCGGAACAGAGAAACCCCCTTCAAGCGGGAATGAGTGGTCTATTACATAGACAGGATTATTATCTGAGTCTGTGTGCAGAACTACTGTATACCCGAATACCTTATAACCTTTGTAATACTGCTGGAGTTTTATGACATTTCTTCTGTAACCGGTTTTTATCCTCTCGGCCTTATATATGCAGTCCTTACAGTTGATACCGATTTTATCACTCTGAATGAGAAAATTATTTATACCCTGTTCATCAAAAGTAAGTTTTTTGTCGATCCTGCCGTAGATTATCTTCTTGTGATTATCGTATCTGTCGACCGTTACCGTCTCCAGCGGATTGCAGGCAGAAAGACAGATAATAAAAAACCCCATAATAACGGTTATATAGAGTAACTTTTTCATAACACCTCCCGAGGTCTCTTTATAATACCAAATATGCCCGAATTATCAAAGTAAATTCAGATTTCACAATCAAAAGTAAATAGACAATTCGGGAAAAATATTATATCTTAATCCCTGATGATTATTAAGTGTGACAAATGTAATACCTCATTCAAGCTCCCTGATGAAAAGATCAAGCCTGAAGGGACCAAGGTAAGATGCAGCAAATGTAAAAATGTATTCTCAGTATATCCTATAAAGCCGGCAACTCAGCCCGTTGCCGAAGAATTTGAGGAGAAGACAAGGATAGGATTCATACCGGCCCCGTTCGGGGAAGATAAGGACGATGACTCTCCGGTTACAATCAAAAGGCATCAGAATAGTCTCTCGTCCTCTGTAGAATCACTGGGACACGGCATACCTATGTCATCTCCCGAGATAAAAATAATCGAGGATTCAGGACAGGGACTGAGTGAAATAATGTCCGCAATCGAATCCGGACTCAGCAAGCAGGTTCAGACTGAACCGGTCGTGAAGACAGAGTTGCCCGCCAAACCTGCTGATATACCGGACATACCGCTCCCGGATTTTGAAGCCGTCACCAGTACACCTGAGAAGAAGTCGTCACCAGCAGATATTCCGGGCATCGATTCATTGCTCGACAGCATCTCGGATATAAATTCTTCTCCACCTATACAAATCCCGGAAAAAGAAACAACAGATTCTACACCTGAGGAATTACCTGACCTCTCTGCTCTTCTCTCTGCCACAATTCAGGAGAAACCCGCTATACAGACCGGAACAGACCCCAAGCCTACTTCAGGCTTAGTTTCCCCCGATAAACCGAAAGAGCCGGTTATCAGTGCTCAGAAGGATGAAACTGCTCCGCCGGCACCGCAGATTGCAAGTCCGCAGGACAAACTTTCAATGGACATAGATAAGGTCTTCGACAGTCTCTTTGCCGAATCAGAACCTCAGACGCCACCAGAGCAGACAACGCCTCAGGAGAAGCAGGTGAGAAAGACTATGCTCTATATGGAGGCCGTTCCTGTTGCCCATCAGAACGCCCAGAGCATATCTGCACATCAGCAGCCACCTCCCCTGAATATACCTCCTAACCCTACAGAGGCCTTCTCCCTAAGTGATATACCCGCACCGGCGAAGGTCCCCGAGCCACAGCAGATTCAGGACAATCTGCTGAGTGATGACCTCTCGATGTTCTTGTCTCCACAGAATACAGCTCAGCCTCAGATTCCGAAACCTCCCTCACTCAATATGGCCGATGACCTTCTCTCCGAATTATCTGCCCCGCCGGCCGCAAACACACCGGCACCGGCACCGGAGCCCCAGATCAGTAACATCTCCGATAATTTAGGTTCATTCGAATTCGGTGAACTCGGGGCAGACCTTCCGGAGACAAAAAAGCCTGATGATGACAGGAACAGATTTTCACCAAATGCAAACAGGAGCGATGACCTTCTCTCACAGATGGATTCCATCGATATGTCTCCGGTTCAGTCACCTGTACAGAATATCCCGGCAATAGCAAAACCAGCCCCGGTCAGGTCCACAACACAGGAGCCGGCCATCCAGACGTATCAGGAGGCCGGTCAGTCAGAGGAGTTTCCCAGAAAGAGTACCGCATCCGTCCCCCTCAAACCTGCGACTATGGCTCTCAAGGATAGTGAAAAATCAATCAAGAGAGAGGTTGCAAAATGGATATTTACACTTATATTCGGGGCACTGGTCGGACTGATATCGTACTCACCCTCAAAGATCTTTCCTGATATAAATGCCGATATTCTCAAAGCCATAAGGCAACCGTTGATTACCAATTCGATTGTCATAGAGAATCTCTATTTCAGGCAAATAAGCCCGAAAGAGACACTACTGATTTTCACCGGACATATAAACCTCAACAAACCTGTCCCTCCCGACAGCATAATCCTTCAGTTCAGCTTATCTGACCTATCTGGCAACGAGATTATACAGACAGAATACCCGCTCACCTATACGGAAAAATCCGAAGATATTATGAATATAAAGAATATGGAAGAAATCAGGGATTTCATAAGCAAGAACAGATCCAGAATAATCACCCAGAGAAAGAACCCGTTCATAGCCCCTCTTATAATAAGCAATATTGATATAAACGGAGTAAATGTCAAATCCTCGGTTAAAGTTTCCTCTCAATGAATATCAGTGAGATTTTCGAAAATGAGATTAAACCCCGTTTCAGAACCAGTACGGAATTATCTTTTCACAGGTATCAGATAAGGGAAATAATAGAAAAACTGGAACCTGAACTGGTTACAGAGATTCTCAGGACAGTTATCCTGACTCTAAGAGAGGAAGAGAATATATCACTGAGAATAATGAATGCACTTACAGATGTTATGATAAATATCGCCGGCGAAAGTGCTCATCTCTACGAAAAGATAGAGTCAATCTACCTTACTGCCGTCGAAAAGAATTATAATGAGGTCAAATCCTTCTTTATCTCTCCGCCGCCGGTGATGAGTGCTGACCCGAAGGATTTTGAGGAGTGGGACGTCGAACTCTCGAAGGTAACGCTGGGAGAAAGAAAGTCTTTTGCAAAAAGGCTCGACAGAAAGATGGTAGAGAGGCTGCTTAAGGACCCTACACCTGATGTCATCAGAATTCTGCTTTTGAATCCGAGGCTCTTCGAAAGTGACGTCATTGCCCTCGGGGCAAGAAGGCCGAATTTCGCCCCGGTCCTTCTGGAAATCTACAATAGTTACAGGTGGAAGAACAACAGACGGATAAGAACAACACTGGTCAGAAATCCTTACTGCTTTCCGGGATTATCAATCAAACTGACATACCTTTTGCCAAAGACCGAGCTTGTTCAGGTCAGAAACGACACAGAGATTCACCCTGTAATAAGGGAAGTCGCAAGATATCTCACCTCGTAATTTACAAATTTTCACAGGAAGTCGGCGGATTTTTGAAAAATCGACTCAGATAGGAATCAGCTTGAATCTGTTTTCGGAGACGGTCTTTACCTTAAATTCCAGACCACAGTAAAGACAGACAAGTTCATCATCGTGCTTGAACCCGTCATTCATAGGATTATTGGCATCACAGTTCGGGCAATCGAACTCATAAAACCGTATTCTGGCAAGAGGAACCGAAGGCTTTACATTCGGCTCCTCGTCAAAATCCCTGTCTTCGTCAAACATAAATTATCTTTCGGCCTTCCACTTGCCGGTCAGCTTGCCGTTAAAGAGTACTTCGATCTTGCCGTTCCAGACACCATCTTTCAGGTGGTCTGCATATTTATCCTTATCATCATCGACGATCTTTGCAGAACCTGAGAATGTCATCTTGGTCGGCAATCCCTGTTTTGCGAGCCAATCCATAAGTGCCTTGGGGAGTTGTTTCTTTGCGACCTCACAGGCTGCCTCTACGCCGGGAACAGAACAGATACTCCCGTTGGACATATCACAGGCCATATCATCGACTGCCTGCTGAACCTCTGCACAGTCAATCATATTTTCGACAGCATCTTCAAGTGTATCATAACCGGTCGTAATCTGTGTAATGAGATTGACCAGATAATTGATCAGTTTGTATGCCTCAAACTCTACCTGACGTTCCCTTATAAAGAGAGTATCACAATCCACCACTCCGACAATAGGTCGGTTTTCGGTCATTTTTATATCCGCATCTCCCATAGCGATATCCAGCTCTGCACACTGAGGCCAGTTGGGGTCCTGTCTCCCTTTCGGGCACTGGTCGATCCACCATACAACAATACTCTCCCACTGCTCCTTGCCGTTTACCATATCCGGAACCTGTGTATTCCAGAGTTCCATAACCCCGAGCACTTTCATCTGCTGCAGAATATTTGCAAGGGCATTGAGACCGTGGATAAGATTCGGAACCCATGGCGGCACATACTGTTTGATGAGGTCCTGAACGAGTGCTTCGAGAATATCTCCGATAATCGGGATATTACCGATATCTCCCAGATTCCCTTTGAATACCTGGTCGATGAAATCCAGAGGCTCGGCCAGTTTCGGCAGACCGAGGAGCGCATTCGAAAGGTCAAAATCGTGTTCGGTATACCAGAGACCCGTCACATCCTCATCTTCCATATCCCCGCACTTGGGCTTCGGGACACATATTCCGTCCGCACAGATATTATCCTGCGGGCAATCAGAATCCCTTATACAACTGATGCACTTGCCATCTTTGCAGAATCCGGTCGGGCAATCGGCATCTGTCTTGCAGTCCTGACCACCGCCGGGGACACAGGTATTATTCTCGCATATATAACCGTACGGGCAGTCCGATATCGAATCGCAACTGGTCTTGATCTCCTTACACTCCCCGTTCTGGCAGTAATAATTGGGACCGGGACAATCGGCATCTGTCTTGCAGGGCTTAATATCGGGATTATCTGCCACACAGGAAGGTGACTGACCGGGTCCGCCCGGATCCAGATGATAACCCGGAGGGCAGGTAGTTGTTGCTTCACAGACATTATTTATGCAATCGTAGCCGGACGGACAGTCCTCTTTCTTCTGACAGGCAATCGGGTCATCCTTATTTCTGCATTCACCGTTTATACAGACGAGACCGTCACCGCAGTCCTTGGAGGTCTTGCAGCCCGCCGTGCAGCTCGACTCGGCATTGACCACGATATGGAACTGAACACTCGGGACACCTTCGGCCTGAGCAAGAACATTATAATCCCTCGCCTCTTCACCTGCGTAAAGTGTTGCAGTTGCAATACCAGAGAGATTTGTATCGACCTGAACAGTATCACCGCCGGAGGGGTCAAACTTTGCCGTAATCTGTTCCTGCGCAGCCTTCACAATACTGAATGTAACCTGTTTCCCCTGAATCGGAATCTCACGGCTCTGCTTGCTTGTATAGTCAATCTGGGTCATTTTGACCTGCAGCGTAACCTTCTGCTTTACACACCCCTGTCTCTCTGTGGGTCCCACTGCCTTCATCGAGGAACCAACCGGCTTTACAATAATGCTAAGATAAATTGGCTCCACCTCGTATTTAGAATTATCCACGGTCTGGGGTGAAACCATAATCTGTATCTTGGTAACTGTATTGGTCGGGAAATTCTTACCAACCTTAACTTCTATATCAGCCCTTCCGTTGGTATCCGTGGTGACCGTGTTTCTGGAAAGCTGTGAATCCTTCGCATCCTTGACAAACTTTAAGGAGAGATTTTCGTTGGGGAGTCCCTTTGTTGCCTTATCGTCTGTTTCAAAGTACAGGACTGTAAATTTCTGAGTTGTATCAGGGATAGCGTTTACCTGAGCCTGACCAACTACCACCAGACCCCTTTTCAGCTGCGTCTTCGTATTCCCGCCCGGAGTCGGGTCGTCAGAACAGGTAATCAGAGTAAATGAGGCAATCAGGAGAAGAACCGTTATTTCCTTCAAATATCTTCTGTAAGTCATAACTGACCTCCTTGGAATATGCTTATACTATATTCCATCTATAATTATCTCAGAAAACCTGATGTTATCATATACGACATTCATCCGATAATTCTAACTCCTAATAAGAAGGCATACAGAACTTGACGAGAGGCACATTCGGAATCTCCTTACATACTGTTGCGACCTTGAATCCGTAGATAGTTGCATCAGGACAATCCCTGTCTTCTGCACAGGGAATTTCACAGACTGAGACATTGTATTGCTGTACCTCAATACAGACCATATCTTTTGCGTTCGTAAGTCCGCAGGTATCCTGCTGATTGTTGCAGTTCATCTTGAAAACATCCTTTAACCCCTGACAGGTCGAGGCCTGAATCAGGAGCACATTTGAGAGTTTTGCATAGTCGGGATAGCATACTTTCACATTCCCTCCGGAAACGGCCTGCTTGCTGACACAGTAATATCCCTTGGGACACTCCGTATCCTGTGTACATGGCCATGCACAGGCTCTTTCGAGTTCCTGCCCCAAAAGAGTCTTGTTAATCACACAGTAATTCCCGGTCCCACACTCAGAATTCTGTGTACAGGTCTCGCACTGAGCCTTTATTCCTGATTCGACACACTTATGATAGAGAGAATCGCACTTGGGCTTATTTGCATCCTTGCAATCCGCATCGGCAAGACACTCGACACACTTCTTATAGAACGGGTCACACTTCATATTATTTGCACAATCTTCGTTTTTCAGACACTCCCTGCAGACATTTCTGTCATCGCAGAACGGGAGTGATTTCGGACAGTCACTCCCCGAGAGACACTGAACACAGGTATTATCGGATTTGCAAAGCGGCTTCGAGGCATCCTTACAATCCCCATTCTCCACACACTCAACACAGAGCCCGTCCTCCTCCTTGCAGACTTTCGGGGAACAGGCGCCGTCATTATAACAGTAGATACATTCGTGGTACTTCACATCACAGACCTTGCCGTTACAGTCATCGTTCTTCGTACAGGGATAGCAGACCTTTTTGGTATCTTCGCAGCCAAGAATCGGATACGGAGGCTTGCAGTAATATACAGTATATCCCTGAATATCCTGTGACGAACAGTTGGGATAGCATTTCTTTGTAAACGAATCACACTGCTCACCCTCCTTACAGCCATCTTTGGTACAATCAACCGATGTATCACACTTGTGATTTACACAAAGACCGGTCTTACACTGATTACTCATCACACACTCATAACACTTATCACTGGACGGGTCGCAATACGGAACCAGCGGAGGACAATCGGCATCTGTCTTACAGTCCTTGAGCGGATCACACTTATGGTCGGTACAGCTGTTTGAGAGACAATGCTTGTTCTCAACACACTCATAACATTTATTATCGGTTATATCGCAGTAAGGCAGTTTGGCATCCTTGCAGTCTTTATCCGTGTCACAACCTGTAAAAGGCTCACAGATATGGCTCGTACATACACCGGACCTGCAGTGAGCGCCATCCGTACACTCATAGCACTTTCCATCGGCTTTCTCACAATACGGCTTCTCGGGTGTTGTACAGTCCCTGTCATCCGCACACTCAGGCGCCTCGAGACAGACTCCCTCCTGTGAGCAGAGATTACTCTCACAGTCTTTATTTTCGATACACTCCACACACTTTCCATTTTCACCAAGACCGGCATTGCAAAGTTTTCTTGAAGGGAATTCTTCGGGAGGACAGTCTGCCACAGTAACACATCCCTCTACACATTCGGTATTCTTACATATATGTCCGAGTTTGCAGTCGCTGTTCTTTTTGCAACCCGAAGTGGCATCAGGACCGGATATTACATCTTCTGATGCATCTTTTACGGAAATATCATTTAATATTATGATATCACCCTGTGCATCTGTCTGCTGTGTCTGTTCACCTGTATCAGAGGTGCACTGAAAGAAAAGAATCGAAAAACCCATAATAACAGAGAGCAGTAATAATCTTTTCATCTTAAGTCCTCCTGAAATTACTGCTCATTATACAACTATGCATATATTAATGCAACAAATCTTTGATTTTCAGGTAAAACCGGACTTTTTTTTCAAAAAAACGAATCAATAAATGGCAGTCTTTATATTCATACCGGAATTATCCCGTTACAATTTTTCTGCCCCGTGTGACACGGGTGACATTCTTCGGCCATAGGGCACCTCTGAACAGAGATGGTTCGCTGTATAGGGTTTTGCGGGAGACCCAGTTTTTTTGCAACAGAGCAAAGGGTGAGGTCATTCTTTCCGGATTATTCTGACCATTATGAGCTCCTGTCCCATCAGAAGCACATCTCCGTCATTGATTATCTCGGAACCTCTGACCTTGAGGTATATCCCGTTTGCGGAATTCAGGTCTGTCAGCAAAAATCCGCCCTCGGACGAAGAGATGGAACAGTGCGTCGAGGAAAGAAATTTATCCTGCGGGAACAGTATATCCGCCTTCTCCCTTCCTATCGTCAGGGGTGCGGGTCTGAGATATAAATCCCCCATCTTTCTGCTCCCCAGAATCTGCTGAATCATCAGATACTCTCTGTCAGGGATAAAAGACCCGTAAAATGTCGTGCCATCGGGCAGAATATAAGGAGTCAGGCTGCTGAGAACACCCAGAAACTTCAGTATCTGTGAACCACAGATAAATACATCGGATGCCTTGACCGGCCTTGACCCTATAACCTTTCTGAAAACACCGTTGTAGGAGCCTGCATCCACAATCCTGAGCCCTTCAACCGAATTCTCGATCCTTGCGTGTATAGGTGAGAGGTACCTGTCATTCTCAAAGCTGATATCGCACTTGTTTCTTCCGATACTTACCGAAAATGCATTGGTGGAAGAGAACAGCAGACCACGCCCGCCCTTATTGACATGAAAGATCTGAATTTCCTTAATGACAGAACCGCCCTCTTCCCTCAGCACAGACATACACCTGACACATAGATTCTCACCCCACTTGTTCAGAAATCTGCATTTGGGACAGACAAGACCTAATACAAAACCCATAGCCGGCTCCCTGATATCAGAATGACTGGCATTTTTTTACAGAGGACTTCTGCATATGTTTTCTCATATTGAGCTCGGAGGCCTTCGGTGCCGAAATTATAATAACCTGAAAGCCATCTGCAGATACCTTTTCGATCTTCCCCTTGTACCTGCACTCCAGATCACAATCCCATTCGACACAATCTCCCTTCCTGAGCGACTCGTAACCCTGTGGTGCCGAATAAGAAACCTTGTTCTGAATCTTCGGTCTGGTCTTTTTGTCGTAAACAGAGAGACTCCCGAAAAATCCGACCTTCTCAACCGATACGATCACATCCTTTTTGAGTTCATAATCAAATGAGCCGTCCTTCTCTTCAATCTGAGACAAATTTGCCTTGAAAAGCGGTCTGAAATTCTCCCTGAGATAGGAGAGCACAACCGAACTCTTCCCCTTCATATTCATATTGCAGATACTGACCTCATACAGTTTCTGTTCGTTATACCTTAGTACAACTTCGAACTGGTCTCCCGCATACACAAATATTCTGCACTCGTCGCTCTCCCCTGCCGCACAACTGCACCCCGAAGAGACGGAACCCTCATTCAGAAAATCTCCGAATTTACCGGAGACAACCTTTTCGGGAGACAGACCAAAGTTAATCTGGTCTGCATACCGGACAAATCTCATTATGAATGCAAGGTTGCCAAGCATATTCCTGTAAACGCGGTTTTTATCTGATTTTACAAACTTCTCCTGCATTAGAGTCAGCCTTTTTCTGGCTGCAGGGTCAGAATGCTTGATGCATATCCTGAATGACTCTTCAATCTTCGAAGAGGCTTCATCAGAGGCACTTTCGATACTCTCCATCACCGATTCACACTTCTTAACTATATCTTTGTCAAGCTCCTTCAGACCCAGCCTTTCGTAAATCAGCAATATAAACTGCAGCGAATCATAGCCTGTCTGTTCATCTTTCAGTTCATTTCCGAGCCGGATAACAAGTTTGTTTCTGATATTCTTCAGAAATCTGGAATCCTTAAATGCATTCAGGAAAGCATCGGTCTCACTATACAGTCTTGCAACCTCCACATTACTGCTTGCCGAAATATTCTGTATGTTCTCTGCCCACTTGAATTCAATAATAAACATAAGACTCTTTTGGGCATCATCCTTTCTGAGCGGCATCATTTTGGCTATATTCACAGCGCAGCTGACCGCATTTTCGTAATTCGTTATATCCACAACCGACCTTTTGAAGTAAAGTTCTACATTGCCCAGAAGAGTATCGGAGAGTTCTCTGATATTCTCTTCCCCTTCGATATGTTTTTTGTTTAATTCGATGTTGTTCAGAACATCCACAACCCTGTCCTGAAGCAGCTGAAAGGAGGTATTGTCGGATGCAAAGACAGTCTGAATCTGCCTGATAATATCCGCCTTTATTATCTCCGACAGCTTGAGTTTCAGAAATGACACATCCAGATCCTTAATTCCGCCCGAAAGACTGAGAAAATTCCTGAGCGCCTCCCTGTAAAGCTGCTTCTCCTCATCACTGATAGGTGAAATCCGTTTGAGCATCTCGGCGAGTTCCCTTATATCGTTCTCATCGATACCCACGCTGACAGACCCTGCAATATCGAAGGCAGTGGTTTTGACCTTCTTATTGTCCTTTAAGATCTCTACACGCTTTTCGGTCACATTCAGGGATGAATATTTTGCCTTCTTCAGAAGAGTTATAATGTAATCGTCCGAAAAACCCATCTTTTTGAGCCTCTTCTCCAGTCTTTCCGAGAGATTTGCCTTCAGACCGCTTATCGCCTCTTCCTTATCATCATACAGAAAGAGCTTGCCGCTGAATTCCTCGGAAAGAGTCGTAACAACATTCTGCTGGGCATATACCGTGGCAGCAAGAAGAATCAGACAAAAAAAGATAATACCTCTCTTCATTTCAACACCCCGTAACAGAACTTCTGATAATACTGCTGATAAATTTTCTGACAAGCAGAACAACCTCCTCAGGTTTCGATATATCATATCGCGTAGGAGGCTCCTTCTTTTCGCCTATCTCCAGAGACGCCTCGATGTATGTTATATCCCTGACCCCGGCAATATCGTCAGTCGGTACGACTATATTGAGTACCGGCATAAAATTCAGATATGTGCTGTTTTTCTGGTCGATAGCCGTATTCACCACAATATTCTTTGCAGCAGAAGAAGTAATGAGAATCAGTCCGATCGTCCGTATGTCCAGAAGCCGCCTGAACGGAGCAAGATGTTTATTGACAGGGACGAGATATATATCAAGGTCGGTCTCGGGATTACGGATATGCCCGAGTTTCCCGTAACCTGCCTGCGAAACGAAATTATAGTCCAGAAGCTCCACCTCATTGATGGATTTCAGAACCCTTATAAACTTCTTGACGAGTGTGCGGTTGGGACAGACCAGCCCTATTATCGCACCTAAGATAGAGTATCTCTTGTAGAGATTTTCGTTTATATAGTATGCAAGCGCCCGCCACTCCTCCTCACTCAGAATTCCTGTGCTCTGTGATGATGTCTTCTGAATCAGCTCGCTCACTTCATTGAGACTCACAACCCTGATTGCCCCGGAACCGATAAGTGAGCGCAGAGTTGTAAGAATCTCCAGATCAGTGTACGGGAGTATATCCAGCAGTTCCTCGAGCATACGGGGATTCTTCAGTTCGCTTATTACATCCTCGGCAATCGGATGGAGACCCGACAGTTCCCTTATCTTCAGCTCATCAGTAACAAAGAGATTACTTCCGCTGAAATTCTCGGATATTATCTTCTTGGATTCATCGAGCTGTCTCATCCCTTCCATCAGTATGTTGTCGAGAGTTCCCCTGAGAGATATCTGCTCGCTCATAATATCAGGCTGAAAGATGAAATCACCTTCTGACAACCCCAGGAGTCTGTACATAGCCTTCTCACCGAATATCCTGCCTGTCTGGGCGTGAATTATCTCACCGTTTCTGAGAAAAATGCTCGCCTCCAGATTCTGATTCTTTATTTTCAGAACACCGGTCTTTTTATTCAGGGCAAAGACCTGCATAAGGTCCGGGAGCGATATCTCCGATAGTTTTCCCTCGAATGCCCTTGTCGAGGATTTGAGCATATCTGCCGTATCAATCTTGTGAAAAATGTTCTCGACCATCCTGACAACTGCATTTATATCATAAGGCTTGTTTATCTTGCTCTCTGTAAGGGTGGTAAAACCTATCCTGTCTGTCGCCCTTCCGACAATGATAATCGGGATGTGCATGGTGCGGGGATTCGACCTGACTATCTGAATGAATTTCTTAAAGTGTATGAGCGGCAGGGCTGCATCATAGAATATCAGATCCGGGAGATGTGTAATGACAACCTCTATTGAGTTGGAACCGTCATAGGTATAAACCACCCCGTAACCCTTCTTCCTGAGGGCATCACCGAGCTGCACAGCGGCTTCCTTGTCCTTGTCGGCTATAAGAATAAGTCTCGGGGGATTTTCCTTCAATTTGAAATCTCCTTGAGCTGAAGACCGTTGGAATTAATAAATCTGGTGAAAAGTTCAAAAATCAGATATTCATCACAGGTCGAAAAGCCGTAATACCTGTCATACTCATTTTTAAGCATCAACCCGTATGAGCCGGCTGCCGATAAAACAAAGAGTGCAGTATATCTCTGCCACAGGTCGTTGTTCTGTTCGACGAGATTGATATTCTTGAACTTGAACCCCTCTCTTTCCATCTTGCTCACAACAAACATCTTTGCATTGGGATTCTTGTATCCTACAAGCCCCGAGAGAAGACTTGCAACCGCCGAGGAGGATTTTCCGATGAAGAGCATCCAGATTCCCTCATTCGAAACACTTCGGATAAAGGACGCGACCTCCCCGATATGGTATTCCATTTCCTTATGACTGAAAAAGAGGTGTGAATTCTGTTCGGACGACTGCTCGACGGAGAGAAACATTACGGACGTCTTCTCCTTATTATCACCGAAGTAATTCTCGTAATCCTCATACGAGCCTATCAGATAATCCATTATCTGGTAAAATCCCATCTCTTCAAGGTGGTGTCTGCGGTAGATAGATTCCCTTATCGACTTGATTTTGCCCGAACAGGTATATATCAGACTGTCATAATCACTGCCGTTTGCCGGAAATGATGCCGCCCCCATAGAGACCGACAGAGGGATATACTTATCCAGAAAGTTTACAAACTGCTCCGACCTGAAATTGTTGAGAGACCTGCTAATATACGAAAGGGCACCCATATAATCTGTATCAGGCATAACCAGAAGAAACTCACTCTCGGATATCCTCGATATGACATCGGAGGACCTCAGTCCTGCCGAGATATTGTTTACAAGCCATTTCGAAAGATTTTCGTACATATCCTTATTCATATTGAGCCTGAAATACTCTGCATTATCTATGACTATTTCGACGACGGAAAACGGCCTCTTATACCTCCTTGCCCTGTAAATTTCCTTGCCGGCATAGTCGATGAAATATGCCATGGAATAGAGGTGGGAGTCCTTCTCCCTCAGAAGGGAGTAGGATGCAAATTCGAAATACCTGCAGTTCCTGATAGCTATCGCCGAAAACTCCGCTATAAGTGATGCTATCCTGATATCATTCTCCAGAAATTCCCCTGAAATCTTCTCGACAAGTTTAACTATCCCGTAAAGTTCCTTATAATATACGAGCGGGAGAATAATATTCCTCTTTTTGTCTACTGTCTCTCCTATTACCGCACCTTCGCCGTTCGAGAGTTCAGAATCCTCGATTACCTTGCTGCCGAAAAACTGATTCTGCAACGGGTGTTCGGTAAGACTGAATGTAAAGGGATATGATTCTGTATGAACGAGCCCTCTGTATGACTCGATTCTCAGGATATTCTTGTCCTTCCTGTCAGGAATCCAGAGAATCGCACCCTGTACCTTGAGGACGGATACAAGTGTCTCAACTATTGCATCATAGAGTTTGTCCAGTTCAATAAATGTAAGAAGTCTGATTATCCTGTCATATATCTGCTGGAGGTTGTAACTCCCGCTCTCCATCAGAATACGGCTCTTTTCCTCGTTCTCTAACCTGCGTCTGTATACCGAATCGATTACTGAGAGCAGGTCATCTGCCGAGACCGGCTTTACGATGTACTCATCGACTCCCTTCCTCAGAAGACTGAGAGCGAGCCTTGCCTCGTTCTTCTGGGTAATTACCGCTATCGCAAGGTCAGGATATTTTTCCCTGAGTTCAACGGCAAGAGATGCTCCGTCGTAATCAGGCAGGATGATATCCACAATCGCAAGGTCTATCTTGTTTTTCAGGAGTTTATCCTTTGCGTCAAGACCATTTGATGCCTCGAACACAAAATAGCCGTTCTGCCTGAGCACATCCGAAATCATTCTTCTGAAGAGCTCGTCATCATCGCATATCAGAATATTTTCGAAACGTTCAAGCATCAGAAATCAATCCCGAAAACCCTCTTGGCCTCTCCGCTCATCAAAACAATATTGCGGACTGTATCATATTTTACCCGCAGAATACCTCCGGGCAGTCTAACCTTTACAAAGACATCCTTATCCAGAAGATTCTGCTTTACACCTGCAACCACTACCGCACAGGAACCCGAGCCGCAGGCAAGCGTAATACCTACACCTCTCTCCCATACCGAGACATCTGCCTCTCTCCTGCCTTTGAGCCGGACGAGCTCGACGTTCGTAAAACGCGGAAATAAAGGATGCCTTTCAACAAACGGCCCGACTGTATGAATATCATCGGGCGAGAATTTTCCGAAACTTACAAAGTGAGGATTCCCCATCGAGACCGCCATACCACGGATAATACGGTTCCTCATCTGGATTTTCAGGATATTTCCGGCAGATCTGACCGGTATCTTCTCCGGCTCGAGAACCGGCGAACCCATATTCACTGTAACGGTATCTACCTCGTTGTCCCTGACAGAATAATCACAAATCTGGATTCCCTTAAGAGTCTCGACATTTACCGGCCTGATTCCTTTTCCCTTTCTGTAAAAATCCACATAATGCTTTACTGCACATCTTATGCCGTTTCCGCACATCTCGGCCACAGACCCGTCTGCATTGTAGATATGCATAAAGAAGTCTGCCTTTTTCGAGGGAAGAATGGTCAGAACACCGTCTGACCCCACACCGAAATGTCTGTCGCAGAGGGAAACCGCATCACCGGGCCTGATAAGCCTTCCGGTCTTTAATGAATCAAAGAGGACAAAGTCATTTCCGAGTCCGTGATATTTATAGGCTTTCCCGAATTTTTTCATATGGCTATTCCCATTTACCCTTCTTCTTATGGCCATCTATCTCCTTATCGATCTCCTCGAGATACAAAGCCATTTCCTTATTCATATCGGTATAGAGTGCCCTGCAACTGTCATCATTTGCATCCTCAAGGGCTCTCTGTGAAAGGATTCTGAGCGATTCACAGAGATTCCTAATCATAAGGAGATTATCATTAAACCTGTTTATCATTCTTATCCTCCTGTCCAAGCGTATATCAGAATCAGTAAAAAAGATGAAGAAACACAAAAAACAGATTATTTGTCAAACTTCTCCTTTATCTGGACCTCTTCACCCGGTTTCACATTAACTTTATGCACTGCCTCTTTACCATCGCTCTTTCTCAGGACTACCGTATGACTGCCCGCCTTAACTTCGTGCTTTTTCAGGGCAGGAGTGGCCGTACCAAGCTCCTTCCCGTCTATGAAAAGATACGCCCACGGATAGGCCGAAACAACGATAAATCCCGTACCTGAACCGGTTGCCTTCTCTTCCTTCTTTGCAGTCTTAACTTCTTCCTTCTGTGCTACCGGTTTCTCCTTCTTCTCCGCACTCACCTCAGCCTTTTTGAGTTCCTCATCTATTGTAAAATCGCCTTCTTTATCGATTACAACTGATTTTTTAACTGTCGCATAGGATGGTCTGGATATCTCGATATCGAACTTGTCACCTACCTTTGCGTCCTGCGAATAAGGTGTCTGCCCTGCCTTCCTGCCGTTTATCAGGACCGCTGCCCCCTTCGGGTTGCTGTTGATAATGAGTTTCGCTAGTGGTTGTTTGAGTTCAAAACTTAGTTTCTTCGTCTCGTTTTCCGCGACAGAGAACTTGTCCTCTACGCTCTTGAATCCCGAACGTTCGATGAGAATGGTATGCTCGACAAGGGCAAGGACCTTTGTATTCATCGGTGTGACACCGGATTTTATCTGACCATCAATAGTAACCGTGGCACCGGGCGGGATGGTCTCTATCTCTACAGTGCCATAGACCTCTTTTTCGGCCTTGAGAATATAATTGTTTGAAAATTTTTCGTTGTTCTTAAGATTGACAACCTCTTTCAGGGTAAGAAAACCCTTTCTTTTTATCTCGATTGTATGCTGACCCGCTGTAATCTTCGGATTTTTATAAGGGGAAGACGACCCTACCTTTACTCCGTCTATAAACAACTCCGAATCAGGGGGAGTATAGAGAATCTCCATACTTGCCTCGCCTATCTCCTCTGTCTTTGTAACCGACTTAATTACAACTATCAGAAAGACAAGCGCCGCCACCACACCTGCGGCAATAAAGACCATCTTGTTTACACCGCCCTTTTTGATTTCCGCTGTCTGGGGCTTCTTTATCTCTGCAGTCATCTTGGGCTTTGGGGACTGTGGCTGTATCTTCGGGGGAGCCTTGACCACAGGCTTTGTGCTCTCTTCTGTGGCAAGCTCTATTGGCTCATCGTCCTGTGTCTTCAGCCCTATCTCATTGCCGAGCGGGGGCGCAGAAGCCGCCTTCTGTTCTCCTCCGAAGACAACCGTCTTTGCGTTATCAAGTTCACCGGGTACCGGAGGGGGTACTGGATTTGAAGGTTTTGAAGCAGGTTTTCTGACTTCCTTTACCGGTGCTGCGGTCTGCGGCAGGGAAGAACTCTGCTTCTTGGAGTCGTCCTGCGCATTATCCCTTGCGATATCATCCGCAAAGAGCGTCTTCATAAAATTGCCGAGGTCTTTTCTCGTAAAGAGAATCCCCTGAGATATCATAAACCGCTGAATATCCTCAGCCATCTCTGATGAAAACTGATATCTGTCATCGGCATCCTTTGCAAGCGCCTTGAGAATAATCTTCTCGAGTGATTCCGGAATATTGCGGTTGTATGCCGTGGGTGGCATTATCTCGACATTACGGACCTTTTCCAGTGTAGAGAAATCGCTCTCGCCCACGAAAAGCCTCTCTCCCGTCAGGATTTCATAAAAGATAATGCCTAAAGAGAAGATATCGGACCTTCTGTCGAGCGGAAGACCTCTGACCTGCTCGGGAGACATATATCCGAACTTCCCCTTGAGTATTCCTGCCTGTGTCTTTGAGGCCTTGTTGGCGGCCTTGGCGATTCCGAAGTCTATGACCTTTACATCTCCTTCATACGCAACGAGAATGTTCTGGGGACTCACATCCCGGTGAACAATGTTGAGGTCCCTGCCCATCGAATCCTTCTTACGGTGAGCGTAATCCAGACCTTCGCACACCTGAGTAATAATATAGCAGGCCGCGGGGATAGGCATTATTTCGCCGCGTTTTCTCAGTCTTTCGAAGATTGCCCTCAGGTCTTTTCCGTAAACATATTCGAGGGCAATAAAGTATGTATCTTCAATCTTTCCGAGGTCGAATATCTGGGCGATATTTGCGTGGTTGAGCTGGACTGCGATCTTCGCCTCATCTATGAACATCGTAATGAATTCTTCGTCTTCTGCAATATTGGGGAGAATCCTTTTGATTGCAACAAGTTTTTCGAAACCTTCCACTCCGTATGCCTTTGCCTTGAATACCTCTGCCATACCTCCAACGTTAATCCGGTCAAGCAGATAATATTTACCATATGGAATTGGTTTTCTCACACAAACCTCTTATAACAAGATAAAAATCAGTAATACTATTATTTCATATATGTAATAAAGTCAATATTTTTGCAAAGAAAAATGTAAGAAAGGCCATCTAAATATTATATTTGTATTGATAAAACTAATAAATCAGACCCGGTTATCTGCTCTTCTTCAATGCCTTCGAGGCCGAAAGGTACATATCATAGAGTTTCGAAACAGGATACCTGAGAAGAGACTTTCTGTAATCCTCATCGACCTTCTTTGCGTTTGGTCTCTTTGCCTTGAGGATGACCTCGATCACCTTATCCTTGCCCAGTTCACTGACTTTCTTCGCATTGTTGTATAGTTTCATCAGCTTCTGATTGGTCTGGGATTTGAGCTTCTTTTCGATGTCTTCAGGTAGTGTTTCGCTGAGCGATTTCAGAAGAGATACTACCTCGGCTACCAGCTTCTCCTTGGAACCGAATTCCTTTTTTACTCTTGCAAGCGGTGATAACTTCATAATCATCCTCCAAAAAAATCAGAGAAACGGCTTACTAACACAAAACAGCTACAAATGCAAATATTTTTTATTTCCGGTGTTGTTCCAAAATAGAAATGTTACATTATCTGCAAAGTAGAAATGTTACATTTAATAGGTTTGGATATAAAGAAAAGTTAGGGATTAAAGTGGAATTACAGGGAAAAGTATATGTT
>DYEF01000096.1 GCA_020725805.1 Bdellovibrio sp. | reverse complement strand
TGGGGACGGATTATCTGAAGTGCTTAAAATCATTATGAAAAGGATAAAGCAGATGCTTAGTAAAGAGAAAAAAGTGAATAAAAACCAGCTAAGATTTAGTTTTGCGGAGGATTTATGAAAAATTTTGGGGTATTTCCAGTATTTATTGAAAGATAGGCTTGACATTGGGGATATTATTGTGTATATGCAATTTCCTTATTTATGGAGGATAACTATGTATGCAGTAATCCAGTCAGGCGGAAAACAGTACAGAGTTGAGGAAGGCAGCAAAATCAGGGTAGAGAAATTAAACGGCAATGTCGGAGACAAAGTTGAGATCAGTGAGGTCCTTTTTGTGGGTGGTATCGAGACCCCGAAAATAGGCAGACCGGTTCTCCCTGATTCAAAGGTAGTTGCCGAAATCATCAGACAGGACAAATCTGACAAGATACTTGTCTTCAAGAGAAAGCGCAGAAAAGGCTTCAAAAAGCTCAAAGGTCACAGACAACCCTTCACCGAAATAAAGGTAATCTCAATACAGACCAGATAGGAGGAATACAATGGGCAGAAAGAAGGCTCAGGGCGCCGGAAGAAACGGCAGAGACAGTAACCCGAAATACAGAAATGTAAAGATTTACGACGGACAGATTGTTAAAGCCGGTAATATTCTGGTCAGACAGTGCGGGACAAAGATTCACCCGGGATATAACGTTGGTATGGGTAAGGACTATACACTCTTTGCACTTATCGACGGTAAGGTTAAGTATTTCACCAGAGGAAAAGAGAGACATTTTGTATCGGTACTCCCCCTCTCAAACACCCAAACCGATAAAAAATAAGGAGGTAATAGATGTCCGGGCACAGCAAATGGGCGACCATTAAACATAAGAAGAGCGCGGCAGATGCGAAGCGCGGAAGACTCTTTACCAAACTGATCAAGGAAATTACCATAGCAGCAAGAATGGGAGGCGGAAACCCGGAGAATAATCCAAGGCTCCGCACTGCTATTGATGCCGCAAAAGACGCAAATATGCCTTCGGACAATATCGAGAGAGCTATCAAAAAAGGCACAGGTGAACTCGAAGGTGTAACATACGAAGAGTGTATTTACGAAGGTTACGGTGCAGCGGGTGTGGCGATAATCGTAGAGGCCGCTACCGACAACAAGAACAGAACAACAGCCGAACTCAGAAAGATCTTCAGCAAATTCAACGGCAACCTCGGTGAATCCGGGTGTGTGGGCTGGATGTTCAGCAAAAAGGGCGAGATTATCATCGAAGGCGACAAGATATCAGAAGATGAACTGATGGAGATTGCCCTCAACGCCGGTGCCGATGACGTGGTAAATGAAGACGGCACATTCACCGTTTATACAAGCGTTCAGGATTATACAAAAGTCCTCGAGGCAATAAAATCAAAGGGGATTACGCCGGTTTCTGCAAGAATCGGTTTTATCCCCCAGAATTATGTCAAACCGGATACCAAGGACGCCGAGTCTGTCCTCAGACTGATAGAGAATCTCGAAGAACATGACGATGTCCAGAATGTAAGTTCCAACATTGATATCGACGAAAATCTGCTGAATTCAATGCAGGAACAGAAATAGATGGTAATACTCGGGTTTGACCCCGGAATAAACAAATGCGGATATGGTCTGATTTCAAAAGAGGGGAGCAGAGTCCTGCATATCGATAACGGCCTGATTCAGACAAAGAGCTGCAAAGACTACTTCGAAAAACTGAATCTGATATATTCCCGGTCAGAAAATCTTGTCAGGGAATTTAATCCCGACCTTATCTGTATGGAGACTGCCTTTTACGCAAAAAATATTCACTCGACAATTGTACTTGCATCTGCGCGCACAGCGGCTATACTTGCATTCATAAGGAGCGGAAAAAAGGTAGTGGAATTTTCCCCCAAGGAGGTAAAAAAATCGGTGTGCGGTAACGGGAATGCCTCAAAGAATCAGATTCAGGAGATGGTAAAGATTATTCTGGCCCTTCCGGATGTACCATATGAAGATGCAGCAGATGCACTTGCAATTGCCCTCTCAGGGGCATTCAGGGGAGTTTTAAAATGATAGCACAGATACTCGGAAAGGTTGTGAAAAAGAGTGAAAGTTCGGTATTCATCGAAACTGATGCAGGAATAGTATTTGAAATCATCTGCCCGCAGTTTTCCCTTGAGAAACTACCACCGGAAAATGCCAAGACAAGAATACACACCTACCTCTATGTAAGAGAGGACCAGATGACACTCTTCGGGTTTTACGATGAATCCGAACTGAAGCTGTTCAGGTATCTGATATCGGTATCTGATATCGGCCCTAAAAAGGCTATCTCAATTCTGTCAAAGGAGCCTTTCCAGAAAATTATAAGCGCCATAACCGGTTCGGACATCAGATTTCTCTCATCCGTTCCGGGCATAGGGAAGAAGACAGCAGAAAAAATAATAATAGAACTAAAAGACAAAATCAGGGAACTGAGTACAGTAACCACCCCGTCGGACAGACAGATAGACAGTTCGGTTCAGGAAGAGCTATATTCCGCACTTATCAATCTCGGATATAAACCAAATCAGGCAGAAAAAGCTATTGCCAATCTGAAAAATGTGAGCAATAATGACTTTAATGCACTTTTTAAAGAGGCCTTGAATATTATTAAGTCTGTGTAATTTTTATGGAAACGAGAGAGATTTCACCTTACAGGAAGCCGGAAGATGCCCGTTATGAGTCAAGCATAAGACCTCAGAGTTTCGAGGAATTTGTAGGGCAGGAGAAGATAGTAAACAATCTCAGGATATTTGCGAGGGCAGCAAAAGAGAGAAAAGAACCTCTCGACCATATTCTCCTGTGCGGACCACCGGGTCTGGGGAAGACGACACTTGCACATATTATTTCAAACGAACTGGGTGTAAATATATTCGTTTCGTCAGGACCGGCTATCGAGAAGAAAGGCGACCTGGCAGGGCTTTTGACGAATCTCGGCACGAATGATGTCCTTTTCATCGACGAAATCCACAGGCTCAATGCAGCAGTAGAAGAAAACCTCTACCCTGCCATGGAGGATTTTCACTTTGACATTATTATCGGTGAAGGGGCACATGCAAGGATAGTAAATCTTCCGCTCAAACCATTTACCCTGATAGGTGCAACAACCAGAGCCGGACTCCTCTCCTCACCGCTCAGAGACAGATTCGGATATGTGGAGACACTCGACTTCTACAGACCGGAAGACCTGAAAAGAATAATAAAGAGAAGCGCCTCAATACTCTCAATCAATATCGACGATGAGGCGGCGTTCGAAATAGCAACGAGGTCAAGGGGGACACCGAGAATTGCCAACAGACTCTTAAGAAGAGTCAGGGACTTTGCCCAGATAAAGGACAAACAAAGTATCGACAGGGAAATCACAGACTTCGGACTGAACCAGCTCGGAGTTGACAGACTGGGGCTGGACAAGATGGATTACCGAATACTCGAATGTATCATCGACAAATTCGGAGGAGGACCGGTCGGAATAGAGACAATCTCGGCAGCAATCGGCGAGGAGAAAGATACCATCGAAGAGGTCTACGAACCCTATCTCATCCAGTCCGGTTTTCTCAACCGGACGCCGCGAGGCAGAACCGCTACCCCGCTTGCATATCAGCACCTTGGCAAAAAACCATCCGGCAAAAAGAATATTCAGCAGGAGAGTCTTTTCTGATGCAGCAGACCACCCTCAGATACCCCGTCGAGATTTCCGGAACCGGACTGCATTCGGGATCAGAGAGCAAAATACGGATTCTGCCAGCCCCGGCAGATTCCGGCATTCTCTTCAGATACAAAGACTCTGTAATCAGTGCCATACATACAAATTCCTGCAATTCCACCCTCTGCTCCGCATTATCGGACGGGAAAGTCAGGCTGCTCACTGTTGAACATCTCCTTGCCACTTTATATGCCCTGAATATAGACAATGCAGTTATAGAACTTACAGCTGAGGAGATTCCCATTCTGGATGGTTCTGCGTTAATATTCGCCCGGAGTCTGCTCGAATCAGGAATAAGATTTCACAGCATCCCCAGAAAAAAACTCATTATCAGGAGAGAGATATCATTCAGATTAAATGACTCGTACGCGGTTGTCAGACCATCCGACAATCTCAAAATCGGGTATACCATTGACTTCAAGAGCAGGCTTATAGGCAGACAGTCCTTTTCAACAACAGTAAACCCGAAAAGTTTCATAGAGGAGATCGCTCCCGCCAGAACCTTCTGTGAATTCAGGGATATAGAGAAGATGCGTTCAATGGGACTGATTAAGGGAGGCAGTCTTGATAATGCAATTGTAGTAGACGATATGAGAATTCTGAACGAAAAACCGCTCAGATTCATAAACGAATTTGTAAGACATAAAATTCTTGATGCGCTCGGGGATATTTCGCTCACGGGCTATGATATATCAGGTGAATTTGAGTTTTATAAGGCCGGACACAGCTTCAATCAGAATCTCGTTAAAGTTCTTCTCCGGAATCCTGCAAACTATGAGATAGTCGAAACCGGTTACTCGGAGAAGGAAGAGAATGAGAAATATTTATGGGCATTCTCCTCGCTCATAAAACTTCTGACACCGGAGAAATAACCGGAACTCTTTCTATTGCAAAACAATTTTTGCTGATATAGTATTATGACGGAGGGGAGAGGGTTACTTTGTGTGAATAAGATTATTGTGTCAGTTTTTTTATGCGTTTTTCTTTTATCTGCCGGTGTATGTGCAGGAACTATCAAGAATCTCGTTGCCTTTCTGGGCTATGATAAAGACAGAAAAGCCGTGATTGTAATTATTGAAACATCAAGAAAGGAACTCACAGGATTAAAGAAGACAGAAACCTCGGTTAAGATAAAATATCTCAGCAGCAACAAGATACAGAACCTCTACGAAGATTCTTTTATTTCGGACGAATCACCCGGCAAATTCGGTTTCAAAAAGAACATACTGATAAACATTCTGGAACAGAACCAGATTGAGATAGGAACAACCGGTCTTGCATATAATTTCAATATCATATCCCTTGCGCAGAAGAAACGTGCAACATACAGCAGGACAATAAATGAAGTCAGTTATAAATACTACATAAATACCGCCTTCTTCGGGAAAGACGGACCCCCTCAGAAAGGGAATCTTTTATTTCTGGAAGCGGAGAGCAAAAGGGATAATTTCGACCTTCCGGAAATCGTTTTTATGACCGATAATCTGTTCAAAAGCTGGTTTCTTGCACAGTTCTCCAAGAACAGTTCCGCAGTACTCTTTTCGGACGCAGCAGACTATTTCAAGACATCCACATCCTTTAAGGAGACAAACAAATCGGTCTCGGTTAATATGGAAAAGGGAGTTTCATACAACAGATCAGCTCTCTTCTCGATACCAGAATTAAAACACACACTCGAACTGAATTCCACATCAGAACTGGAAGAGCCTATCCCAAATAGCAAAAGAGGTGCAAGAATATATGTCTTTTCAGAGGGTTATGCACAGACCCGCGACGGAATGACCAGCATATTCGGTATCAGAATCCTGAATAAAAAAAACTGATAATATGAACAGACACAAATGGACAACACTTCTGATAATGAGTCTATCCAGCCTTATGGCGACCATAAACTCGAGCTCTCTAAATGCCGCACTCCCTTATCTGGCAAAGATACTTCATCTGAATCTGAATGAATCCCAGATGATACTGGTTTCATATCTGATAGTACTGACATCTATCCTGACTATATGCGGAAAAGTCGCAGACATCGCGGGACACAGGAAAATCTTTCTGGCCGGCACGCTTATATTCGGCACTTCATCCCTCATTGTACTTTTGGGGGAAGAAGTTTATCTTATTATCGGAATGAGAATAATTCAGGCTATCGGGGCATCCCTGATGGTTGCGAGTGGCCCGGCAATTCTATTAAGTGTATTCGAACCTGAAAAGAGGGGATTTGCCATAGGCATTCACACTACCGGGATATCGCTCGGACTGATAATAGGACCACCGGTAGGAGGTTTTATCCTGAAACATCTCAGCTGGCACTGGCTTTTTCTGATTAATCTGCCCTTCTCTCTCCTCATCTTTACCTCAATAATGATAATCATCCCTTCCGGCAGGGTTCAGAACAGGCAAAACATCTCCTATGATTTTAACGGAATGCTTCTGTGGGCAATATCTGTTCCGCTTATACTTATTTCTATGTCTATGCTTGCTCACAATAATTATTCTGTTATACTGCCGCTTGCCATACTCACCTCAGGTATCGGACTCATAGTCTTTCTGATCAGATATGAACTGAAACTCAAAAATCCTTTCTTCCCTGTCCATCTGATGAAAATTCCCGCATATTACGGCGGACTATTCTCTCTTCTGTTCGGATATACTGCACTCTTCATCTCCAATTTTCTGATACCGTTTTATCTCAAAATCGTCCTTGGTCTCGAACCGCACCAGACCGGAATAATTATGAGCATTACATCTATTGCCATGTTTGCAACAACAGGAATATCGGGATATATCAGTGATAAAATCGGTTATTATAAACTCTGTATTGCCGGTATGATTCTTCTCACCTTAGGAATAATGCTACTGAGTTTTATCAGAGTTGAGTCTGCCATATGGCAGATATCCGTTGCTCAGATTATCATAGGTTCGGGGCTCGGAATCTTCAACAGCCCCAATACCACAGCACTTCTCAATATAGGAGGTAGCAGCAATACCGGCATTACCACGGGTCTGCTCGCTACTATGAGAAACCTCGGTATGAGCCTCGGAACAGTTACTGCAGGAATCAGTCTCTCTGTATTCAACATAGTTCTTTTCCAAGACAGAATCGAAAAGATAAACGAAATTCCCTCACCGGTATTCAACATCCTCTTTCGATATTCAATGATTCTCGCTTTTCTGATATCTGCTGTCTCTGTCTATCTCTCTTCCATCAGAAAGGGGATGCCCCCGATTTCCACTGAGCAGAAGTAATCAGGAATTTATCTCCCGTTTCAACAAGCCTTAATTCAATTTTGATTGCATCGGCATTGTCCGGAATCACCCCTTCTCCCTCCTTTACAAATACTGAAAGCTGTACATCGGCATTCTTGTCGGTAATTTTCACAGATACATCTTTCAGAAATACCCTGACATTCTTTCTGAACATAAGGTTCTGGATAAGAATAGCCTTTAACGAATCCCGCCTGTTTCCGTAACCGTCCCTGTAATCAGGAGAGATATACTCCATTATCTTCCCTACCTGACGCTTGTTTGCGTATTCCTTAATCTCTTCAATCTGAGCCCTGATTCTCTCTTCGGGGCTCATCTCCTTCTTACAGCATGCCGAACAACATATAACCACAATTATGAATAAAAATATTCTGACTTTCATTTTTTATTCTTCCTGAAATATTCAACCTGATACTTATTCACGGCCTTATTATGACACTCAAGGGTATCACAGAAGTGGTGAGAGCCGTCATTTTTCGATACATAATACAGATAATTCGTTTTTGCAGGCATAAGCACGGCATTGATACTTTTAATGCCCGGATTACATATCGGCGTAGGCGGCAATCCCTTTATGATATAGGTATTGTATCTGCCGGGGGTCTCAAGGTCCTTTCTTGTGAGATTCCCGCTGAATCCTCCCTTATCCCTTATCAGCCCGTAAATCACGGTAGCATCGATGTAGAGGCCAATACCTTTTCTGAGTCTGTTATGTATTACGGATGATATAACAGGTCTTTCCTCATCGAGCTTTGCCTCTTTTTCAATCATCGAAGCAATAATAAGCACCTGATAAAGTGTAAGACCCATCTCTTTTGCCTTCTCAACATACCCGGCACTTATCCTCTTTCTGAATTCATCATTTATCTGCTTAAATATCTCCTTCGTTGTAAGATTTTTCTCAAACAAATACGTATCAGGGAGCAGATACCCCTCACAGGTCTCCCCTTCAATGCCAAGTGACGAAAGGAATACCCTGTCCCGGCACAATGAGATAAATTCATCGTATTGAGCAATATTCTCCCTTTGAAGAATCTGAGCCACTTCCTCAAACCGCAATCCCTCGGGAATAGTGACTTTATACTTCACGACATCCCGTTTTATCATCTTCTCCGCAATCTGCCATGGTGTCATATCCGGACTCAGAAGATATTCGCCGGCCTTTACTTCCAGACCCTTATTCTTGTGCAGAAATCTGAGAAAATAATAAAACCGCTTCTGGCTGGAGACAAGTCCCCTGTCGTAGATCAGGTCAGATACATCCTTATCGCTCATACCCTTCTTAATTCTTACCAGAATTTCAGATTTTTCGGATTTATAAGGGGTTGACAGAAACTCTTTGGTGCTCCTGTACATATATACCGACAAGGCAACTATAATCAGAAACAGGATAAAAAATCCCAGAAGTATTTTCCTAAGCATCTGTCTTTTCCTGCCTTTCACTTATGTAGGATTTCAATATACAATAAGCTGCATACATATCAATGATATCCTTTTGTCTCTTTGCCGAAACCCCCTGTTCGGTCAGCATCTGCTTTGCCTCAAATGTAGTAAGCCTCTCGTCATAGAGAATTGTCCTGATACTTGTCTCTTTTTCAACCCTTCCGGCCAGCCTTCTGACCTCCTTTGACATCTCGGACTCTGTCCCGTCCATATTTAGAGGCAATCCGAAAATAATTTCAGATATCTCCAGTTTTCTGACCTCCTGCAGGAGCTGTTTGATAAAACTGTCAGTCGTCTTATAATAAATCACCATATACGGCATTACTATACTACCGTCATTATCGGTGACAGCCAGCCCAGCCCTTCTCTTCCCGTAATCTACTGCAAGCCTCTTCATCCTACTCCTTCCTGAAAACTGGAACGCAAATTGCAGACATAAAGAAAATATGACGGTTTTTTTATTAACATTTTTTTTCAACAATTTAAAGGAGGAAAAATTATGAGTACAACAGTAACCAGCTCAAACCAGTCAAATTATTGCAACGACACAGAAATGACCTGTCAGGGGGAAGAATATGAGTTTCGGACTCCTGATAAATTCTGTGACTATCAAAATCAGGATTCTATAGAAGCAAGAAATGAATCCAGAGAGACAAAGAAAAAAGAATTCAGGGAGGCTCCAGCCAGGAAAAGTGATAATAATGATAATAAACCAAAATTTTCGCCTAATCCTACAAAACCAAAAGACTATGAAACCAATAAATTCAAAGAGGCTCCCGCAAAGGCAAAGGATCACGATGATAATAAGCCACACTTTAACCCGGCTCCGGCAAAGGTAAGAGACAATAGCAAATTCAAAGAAGCTCCTGCAAAGGCAAAGGATAATAATAATATCCCATCACCAAGTGCACCTCCCTCGAATAACAATAATTCACAAACAAGTTCAACAAGTGAGGATTACTCCAAAAAAAGTGGAGCCGAACTTCTAAGTGCATTTAGAAATGGTGACGAAAAATTGCTTAAAGCATTAAACGAAAACCCGGCGTTAATGCAAAAACTCATCGACCAAATGCATATGGAAGAAAGACACATAGAACTGATTTCAAATTATAACAAATCAAAAGATGATGCACTTAAAACAATAATACATAACATGAAATAAACAAGGAGATAACTATGGACATTAATATAAATGATTATAATTACGACAGCACACAGATATATGAAGCCTATTCAAATTTTTCTTATAACGTAAACGGACCTTCTAATTCAAGAAAAGTTTCAAACACAGACAGAAAAGAATATTTACCAGAGCTAACAGATGAGGACATTGAAAAGATAATAGAAAATTATAAAAAGAAATATAACGAGGCGCAAAAGAAAAGAAAAAAAAGGAAAGGATGGATAAACCTTGCCTGTCATTCATTAGGATCATTGGTCCCTATTGGTTCGGTAATTGATAAAGGACTTGAATATGGAGGTCTAAATGTTGGAGGTCTTGGTTCTATTAAAAATAATGCGAAGAACGAAGAAGAACTTCGAAGGAACCTTAAGAATCTTCAGGCCTCAATAAAAAACATCAACGATTCCTTAAATAATCCTTATATGAGCGAAGATGAAAAGAGGAGATTATTAACCACATTAGAAAATTTCGTAGAAATTGAAGAAAAAGGATCAGAGAAGGAAACACCAAACAACCATAGGGGATTAGATAACTACAGGGAGCAATTAGAAAAATTTAAAGCTGGGGATATAGATGCATTTAAATTTCATTCTGACAACTGCGCAAGATTGACTGCATCAATTGAGAGGAATCTTAAGAGAGTAGAAAATGAGACAAATCTAAAATTAATGAGTGAAACAGAACAATATGCATATGCTTACTGGACAGGAAATAATGAATACTTAGAACAACTTAAAAACAAGAAGGAGGAAGAAGATGATAGGTAAAATAATCAATTATGGCACAGATGCCCTGCTCCCGGACAAATACAAATTTATTGGAGATTATACCTGTGCGGTTGTCGATGGCGCGACCGGAGATTTTGCATCAGCAGGTATCCTCACAACCGAAGGTGTATCGGAAAACCTCAGAATGACCGGAAACGAGAATGCCGCACTGGCTGCAGATGTAGCAGGTGCAGCCGCCTCAGTTGCCGCAGGAGATATCAATAAGGCTATAGCAGAAGGCAATACAGAATCACTTCAGAAGGCGGGGATGAAGATGGGCGCTGTGGGAGCATCGGCCGGCATCGGAAAGACACTGGACGATAATGAGGGAGCCCACATTGCTACATCTGTTGCAACAGGTTCTATCGGGAAAGACCTCAACGAAACAGCACTGAAATCAGGACTCAGCGCAGCTGGAATTACTGCCGGATACAAGGCAAAAGGGAAAGACGGAATTCTAAAGGGTTCTGCGCTCGGCAGCAGCACAGGAAATCTCGCAATAGATTCAAGCGAAATAATCAACAAGGAGGAAATCGGACTTGAAGACTGGAAAAAACTAAAACAGGATTCTGCCGCTATTATTAAAAACACAAAAGACCTTTCGGAAGATAAGGCAAAATCAAAAAAAGAGCTGAGAGAGAAGATTAAGGAAGACCAGATGTTCGAGATAGCAAACAAATCGACGGACGCGGCATTTACAATGGCAAAACTATCAGATCCGGGCGATTCAGACACAGTCAAAACAGACGAGGAAGTAGCAAAGCTCATCGGCGAACTCGGGGAAACCGGTAATGCGATATGCAGAATAAGGGAGAAGAAGATCGAACAGGAAGGGAAAGTCTATAAAACTACAGATACTCTGTGTTATATATCGAACAATTATGCAAACATTAAGAAAGATATCAGAAAGGATACCAGCGAATAAATATCACTTTCAGAACTGCCCCAGACAGGCATTGGTCTGTTCAGGCTTGCAGGGAAAGAGTCCGACCGAATTATTGGAGGTTGTATCAATCTTATCGGCACACCCTATTGCCATAACATTCCCGCTGTTCTGATAAAAGATGAAAAATATCAGAGAGTCTTTTATCTGCGGCAGCGGGAGTGTATACATCTCGGAGCCAGTTGTTGAGATAGTACCCTGTTTTTCGTATGACTGAATTATATTCAGCCCGGATTTGCCTTCGAAGTTATAATCTGTAAGCAGTTGTTCACAGGAGACTTTAGTGCCCGACACATCGAGCGGATACAGGTAAAAATACTTAAAATAGGCAATCTCGTTTACTACAGACGAAATATATTTGGGATAGAAGACTATATGAAGCATCTTCTCTGCTTCCCCTATTGAAACACATCCCTTCTTTACACAAACAGAATCTTTTGTCTCCTTATCCGAACAGTCGAGAATACTCGCACATCCTTTTGAACTGCCGTCTCCGCCTGTATCGGTCGGGTTATCTGCAGAGTTGTTCCCGGAACAACCGGAAATCAGAATGATAAGGAATGTAAAATAAAGGATTTGTTTCATATATCAAGATTCCTTTTTGGTTATTTACTGATTCATAGAATCCAAAAATTCCTTATTGGTCTTGGTCCGTTTTATCTTTTCGAGTATAAATTCCATTGCATCAACCTGATTGAGAGGTGCAAGCAGCTGTCTCAAAATCCATATTCTCTTGAGTGCCCAGTCGGGGAGGAGAAGTTCCTCTTTCCTTGTCCCGCTCTTGGGGATATCGAGGGTCGGGAATATTCTCTTCTCCATAAGTTTTCTGTCGAGAACTATCTCGCAGTTGCCGGTTCCCTTGAACTCTTCAAAAATGACTTCGTCCATCCTCGAACCTGTGTCAATAAGCGCTGTTCCGATAATCGTAAGCGAGCCGCCCTCCTCTACGTTTCGTGCGGCACCGAAAAATCTCTTGGGTTTATGAAGTGCATTAGAATCAACTCCGCCGGAGAGAATCTTTCCTGACGGCGGAACGACCGTATTATATGCCCTTGCAAGACGTGTGATTGAATCCAGAAGAATTACTACATCCTTTTTGTGCTCCACAAGCCTTTTTGCCCTCTCAATGACCATCTCGGCAACCTGTACGTGTCTCTGGGGAGGCTCATCGAAGGTCGATGAAATAACTTCTCCCTGAACAGACCTCTCCATATCGGTAACTTCCTCAGGTCTTTCATCGATGAGCAGTACTATCAGATAGACATCCTTGTGATTTGCCGAGAGTGCATTTGCAATATTCTGAAGCAGAACGGTCTTTCCTGCCCTTGGCGGAGAGACAATGAGACATCTCTGACCCTTACCTATAGGTGAGAAGAGGTCGATTATCCTTGTTGTGAAATTATCGGGGTCATATTCAAGGTTGAATTTCTGATTCGGATAAAGCGGTGTAAGATTGTCAAAGAGAATCTTATCTTTGGCAATTTCCGGGTCCTCATAGTTTATCGCATCTATTTTTATCATTGCAAAATAGTGCTCATTCTCCTTGGGAGGTCTTATCTGCCCCAGCACTGTATCACCTGTTCGCAGATTAAACTTCTTTATCTGTGAAGGTGAAATATAGATATCATCTGGTCCCTGAAGGTATGAATAATCGGAAGCCCTGAGAAAGCCAAAACCATCAGGCAGGACTTCAAGCACACCCTCACCGTAGATCAGTCCGTTCTTCTCTGCCTCTGCCTGAAGGATTGCAAAAATCAGATCCTGCTTTCTCATCCCTCTGACACCCTCTACCTTGAGGTCCTTGGCAAGTTTAACAAGGTCCTGAATTTTCAAATCCTTTAATTCTGATAAGTTCATTTTTCCTCCTGACAAGTTATTAAATCACGGACGGAATTATTGGTATTTCAGTTACCCGCAATATAGAATTTTAGCGGGGAGTAAAAAAGATATTATTACTACTATATCATCCCTGAAAACTTGTCAACAAAAAAGGCGGTAATTTCTACCGCCTTTTTTTACTGACTAAATAAATCAGGACATCACCAGGGTTCCTCGAGATATCCCGGTACTCTCCATGCATAATGTCCCGCAATGTCAATCATATCCTGCATCATCATCAGCATTGCTTCAATTCTGTCGAGATTCCTGTACTTGAAACCATCATACATAAAGAGGATATCCCATCCTTCCTTATCACAATACTCCGGTCTCGGTTTGAGCCAGGGGTTATAGCAGTCCAGCACCTCCGAGCAGCAGCTTTCCCAGTCAGTGCAGTTCACCTTCATCTCATTTCTCAAATCTTCGGACGGAACTTCGTCGTTCATACAGGCTGTATAATAAGCCAGATGATTGTTTATCCATCTCCCGTTCGAGACCAACTGATATGAAATGCTCAGTTCATCACTTGTCTGGGCCGCGAGATATGTTTTTGTGCCTGAACTGTTGACCATTGTAACCGTCTTTGCTCCCGGCGGCGGGTCGAATCTGTGTGTCCCACCTACAACCTGTGAGTCAAGATAATCAGAGAGTGAATTGTGATACCACGGATGTGAGGCACCGGATATTGCATAGAATATCGGGAAGATTGCGTAGAGCGCGTCCATACCGGGCTGCATCGGGAATTCATCATCAGAGCCACACCTGTTGGGTCTTGAGGGCTCAACCCATCCGCTTATAAGTCTGCCTTTTCTCATTCCTTCCAGCAGGTCAACAGGATAGGTCTTGATCTCAGGCGGATGAGAGACAGGGTCTGCCCTGCAGGCCGCATCGCACTTGATACACCACGGATTCTGATAATGTGCAAAATTGTCTGTAATCAGCCCCCTGATGACCTCCCAGAGCTGACTGCCGTTATTTGTCCAGAGAGAATTCCAGAAGTTTACACCGTTTGCCTTTTCAAAATAAAGAGGTTCATTGAGAGCTGCCGGGATAGAGAGGATTTCAAGTGCAATAACCTTGTCGAGTTCCACTCCGATTCTTTCGAGGTGCGGATAGTACTGATTTATATCCATCTGCATATCATACATATCATTCCAGCCCCAGCCGATACCTGCCGGCACATATGTACTCGGCTTTGAATCATCCAGATACTGAAGTTCCGTTGATTCCCAGTATCTCTGATGTGAAGTATCATAACTCAGCTGATAGTAACCGTAGTCGGGTCTCATCAACACATCATAAATGAGGTAATAATAGAAAATCATCGAGGCTCTTAGTAAATCCTCACCACCGTTTCTGTGGTATCCCGGAATCATATTTCTGGTCTCGGGTCCTTTATTGATTGCATCAATTCCGTCAAAGATAGAACCCCACATTTCGTCATATCTCATAGAACCGAGAGTCATTTCACCAAGTGCCTTACCATAAGTGTAATAGGTCCAGAGCCACTTGTTGATATAATAACTGTCCCGACGTTCGTCGAACATAGCGGAATGCCGCTTGAAATTCTTGAAGAAGTAGGACGGTTGAGAATCCCTGATAAAATTCCTTACAATCTCGGTTGCAGTGGTCCCCACATCAAATCTTGTACAGAATGCATCGTCAAAGACCTTTTCATCCGAGCAGAACATATAATACCTGACCTTTCTGCCGGATTCAGCCAGTTCTGTATCACTGTAGTAATCCTTCTGCCTGAAATCTCCGTCTACATAATCAACCACTTTCCACCCGCCGCTGCCGTCAGATACTTCTACCTTCTTCCCGTAACCGAACAGTATTGCTGCCCTGTCATAACTACCTACAGGATACTGCCACTTCGTCCAGTCACCGAGATAATCCATAATGGATGTCGAGGCATATCTGTTGTGAATTGCCTTGATATCATCAATCTCCTGCACATAAGCCTCATAAGCATCCGAATCACCCTGCTTGATCCTGTCCCAGTACTTTGTTCTGATTGCATCTACCTGTTTCCAGTATTCATCGTATGCAGCAAAATACTCCTGAGAGAAGTTCTTCTGGTCCACAGAGCCCCTGAAATTGTGCCTGAGTCCCAGAGTATGTCCCATCTCGTGGAGGGCTGTTGTATACCATATCCAGTTTCTCAGTACCTTATAGACTTCGTCTCTCGGTTTATCCTTCATCTCCTCGACAAATGCGTGAATAGCCGGTTCAAACATAATCGGTTCATCGCAGTAGTGCATTCTCTTCTTCTGCCCGTTTTTCATTGCGTACAAAAATTCCGGACTCAGTCTTCTGGCCGGAGATAAAAGAGCCACAACATCCGCATCATCGGCAGATTTTGCATAAGGCAGCAGTGATTTATATGTTGAGTGCGGGACCAGCATCGATTCGAACTTTGTCCCCTTTATACTCTTAAATCCATTTAGATCCAGACTTGTCGGATGCTTCAGCTGTTCCTTATAGAGCACTTTAAGGTTCTCGAGGTCCTTCTTCATCTGCTCTCTCGGAATCTGAGGATCGGGTTTGTGTATATCCAGCTTCGGATAATATGAAGTCTTGAGTGCAGGGGTAAGTGTTCTCAGCCTGTTCTTGCTGCTGATATTATTTTCTGCCTGTGCAGGTGGTGCTTTCGGCTTAACAACCCCGCCTTTATATTTACCAATGAATACCGGGCTGTCGCACTTTCCGGTATCCGGATTATAAAACAGGCCGTCCTTTACATTATCGAGGGTACAAAGTCCTGCCGCAACATCATACTGGTCCATCGTCCTTCTTACTACATAATCTACCCAGTTGCCATAGACATTGACGGTTGCATTTACAAGTTCTCCTGTATCGGCATCCGGTGTCGACGGGCCGTAACCAAGCGGTGAGGCATTCTGAGGTTTCTTGATAAAATTGAGAAATGAATATCTCAGGTCACCTGTTTCGTACTTCCACCTCTTACTGCCGTCCAGATTCGTAACCTGTTTGCCGTCTTTACATTCCTTGACTCCGCTGGAATTGGTTATCAGTTCAACGCCTTCTTCGCAGAGCGGCTCATTCTCCCTGAATTCAAGCACATCATCGGTCCTGCCCAGAGCCTCCTTGAGGACCTTATTCCATTCCTCAATAATCTTTAAAGCATATCCCTTGAGGTCTGAATCACCCTCATTTATCTGCTCCTGAAAACTCGGTGAGGCATACCATACAAGCTTCTTGCCGTTCGAGAAATCCCATCTGTTGATGAGATACTGCTTCTGGTTCTCCATCGGACCTCTTTCCGGGTCATAGGTGTCGTACTCTGTTCTGAAGAAGCCGAATCTCCTGAAGAAATAGTCATCATACTGCATCGGTTTGTAAGTCTGTTTCTCTATCGGGACTGCCTTCATCAGCGAATGACGGGTCTTGACCGTAACGGGCGGCATATATTCTCCGTAATAGAGCTGAATCCAGCTCTCGAGACGTGACCTGATTGACTCCTTAAGGTCGATATTGATTACATAAACCTCCGGGTCGGTTTTGGGATTCCATTTTCTGGTATCAATCTTATAATCATCATCCTTGGTCATCCCGCGGGCAAAAAATTCAACATTTTCATATACGGATACCGGTTCCCTGACAAGCTCACCTGATGCCAGATCCATCTGAAGTGGGTTGCTTACATTTGTCGCAAGATTCTGGGACCAGTCGACCTCCATATACTCCCTTTCATTCCACGGTCTGTCGTAATTCTCTTCTATGACATTCAGGTCTTCACGGGTTGTGCTGTTGTATCTGTATCTGATGTCATAATGCTTTTTTATCCTGAATGAAAGCACGAGGCTCCTGTCACCCGCCTCATTTTCGACGAGTTTCCCGTCGGGAGTCATATACCTCTGGGCAACTTTATAGGCATTGAGATAATCCATTGTGATTTCCCATCTCAGCTTAAAGGCGTCTCCCATATAGGAACTTGTCTCTTCACCTATAAAAGTGAACTTGTTATCCCAGTCGGTATCAGTTACAGTCGCCTTATAAATCCATTCACCGGTAAAAATTGCCTTGTTGACCGCCTCAGGCTGGGTCCTGTCGAGCGGCTCCGGCTCTGTGGCACAAAATGTGAAAAACAGAGCCATAACCAACAGACTCAAAAATACTCTCTTCTTTCTCATACTACTCTCCTTTTCGTCAAAAAATTAAAATATTAAACTTAAATCCGCATAAACCTGTGCATATTTTGGGTCAAACGGATTGAGATTCGATTCTCTCCCGCCGTTTTTTAGCTGAGGTGCAAATATCGAATATCCCAATGATATATACATATTTGGTACAGGTGTTCCTTTCAGGACCTCCGAATCCCTTATGAACGGAATGTTCCCGATGCCGTAAGTAAGGTCTGCCGCAAATCTGTATGTATGTCCCCAGACAGTATTTCGCGGCAACTGCAGATAACTGCTCCCCGATGCCTCCGGATGTCCGTCGTCGGGAGAATATTTCTGACTCTGATACATTCCCCAGATAAGCGAAAAATCGAGCCCGTCGGTAATATTAACGGAGGCCGTATAGGTCTCACCAAATCCATAGGAGGTGTTGTTCTCGATGTATTCGTCTTTTCCTGCCTGATGATACCATTTTTGAGTCCCGGTTTCCTCCTTCGTATCCCAGGTATAGTACTCATTGAAATACTTTTGTGCATTAAACTCGGCAGCAAGATACAGCCTCCAGACCGTATATGATGCCTTCACATATCCCCTGAGCTGTCCGTAAGAGCCGGCATCCTGAGAAGGTTTTGATGTGGGGATGTAATACCTTGCCCGTGCAGAAAAACTTATCTTTGTAAACGGCTCCTGAAATATTCTGAGATGAGCAAATTCAAATGAAAAATCCTCCGGAGTCCAGGAAAATGCATTCTCCTGCCTCTCAAGAATTGCCCTGTTCATAGTCATATTGAGCTGAAACCTCATAAACTGCCCGATTTTGAGCTGAGGGGCCACATAGACAACCGAATAATACTCAGGTCTGTCCGCATTCAGTCCCGCAGAACCCTCAAGGGTGCCCAGAAAACCCATATCAAACATCGGGGGTTTCTCTTCCTTCTTCTTAAGCTGAATATCTTCCAGAGACTGGGCTATCAGAAAAGACGGAATCAAGAGCATAAGTATAAAAACAAATCTTCCCGTTTTCATATAGATTCTCCTGAGAAATTTTTTGGCGATGCAAACTCCATAAACAAACCCATATATACATCCAAACCTTTCTAATGGATTAAAAATATTTTTTCTTAATTTTAGATTATGACAAATTTGTCAATTTTTTTTGCCTGAAATGTTTATTTACCTCTAAAAAGCACTTTGTTTTCTGAAAAATCCGGAGACTAAAAACCTGATATTCTTGCTCCTCAATACTCTGAAATTCCATCACATCTGTCTCTTCGCCACTTATGAAACAGAAAAAAGAAGGAAACCTTCCAGAAACTTTCAGTGCACTAAATACCTGCTACTTTTTTGGAGCACTTTCTGTACAGACAACTTTCTCCATTGCAATCGGGTCTGTAATACAGATACTGAATCCATAGCCGAAACAGTTCTTTAGCCGGCTGTGCAAAATTTTGTAAATATGACAAGTTTGTCATAATATTCACTGCTAAAATTAACTAATATATTGATATTCCTTAACTTTTTTCTGGCACAAATAATGCATACAATTATTATGAGAGGTGGTGATCCCTATGCTGGACGCCTTTATAATAGACAAGATGAAAAGAGAAAAAAGGAGAGAACAACGTCGCGAAATCCGATTGCCTCTCTATATTGAAGAACCTCTGGACGAAGAGCAGATCAGACACAAAAACGAAAAGACCGAAAAAGATAAATACTATGAGCGAATCGACATCGAAACTGAATAGCTCCTTTTATCTTTACGTTAATATGTCAGTGGACAAATCCTGACATACCCTTTTTTAGTAATTACCGTTCAAAACTGAAAAACCCGGAAGAGAGCTTTCGAAGATTTATTAAAACCAGATTATTCAGAAATCTAAAATCCGGTAAGGGTAAAACCTGTGAGATTGGTCACAGATTTAAAATAAAAAAGCCTCTCCCGTGGGTGGGGGGAGCCCACGAAAGAGGCCGTACCAGGTTGCCCTGAGTACTTAAGGTGATAATACATTCAAAACAGAATTAATCAATAAGGTAATAACCTTATAGCAACAGTTCTACAACAATTAATAGACCATTTCAAAGAGACCGGCCGCTCCCATTCCACCGCCGATACACATACTCACAATACCATATTTACCTTTACGTGCCCTCAGTTCATAAATGAGCTGTGTAGAGAGCTTTGCACCTGTGCAGCCGAGCGGATGTCCGAGAGCAATTGCACCGCCGTTGACATTACATCTATCCTTGGGGACACCAAGTTCCTTTATACAATATACAGCCTGTGCGGCAAATGCTTCGTTGAGTTCGATGAGGTCAATCTTGTCCCAGTTTAATCCTGTCTTGGCAAACAGCTTTCTTATCGCTGCAACCGGACCAATACCCATTACTTCGGGCGGAACTCCTGCAACTGCATAATGTCTGAATATTGCAAGAGGTTTCAGTCCAAGTTCCTTTGCCTTTTCACTGCTCATTAGGACCAGAAATGAAGCCCCGTCATTGGTCTGGGAGGAATTTCCAGCCGTTACTGTGCCGTCCTTTGCAAAAACCGGTTTGAGCTTGGCAAGTCCTTCAACTGTAGTATCATCTCTCACACCTTCATCCGTATCGAATATAACCTCTTTCACCTGCGGTCTGTAGTTCGGCCCCTGGGAAATCAGTTTGACCTTAAGCGGATGAATCTGCTCCTTGAACTTACCCTCTTTGATTGCCTTTGCGGCCTTCATATGGGATTCGTATGCAAACTGGTCCATCTCCTCCCTTGTGATTCCATATCTTCTGCAGACATTCTCCGCGGTCATTCCCATAGGAGTATAAACCTCCGGCCAAACTTCCATCAGTGTCGGACTAATCGACGGATTAAAACCACCCATCGGGACCATACTCATTGATTCAACTCCGCCACCTATTCCGATATCGATATAGCCTGACATTATCTTCTCAGCAATGATGGCAACCGCATTTAACCCCGATGAACAGAACCTGTTAATAGTCATTGCTGGAACTGTATAGGGAAGTCCTGCCCTGCAACCTATAATTCTGGCAAAATTCATTCCCTGAGATGCCTCGGGCATTGCATTACCCACAACAAGGTCCTCAATATCTTCCGGTTTCAGTCCCGGAGTACGTTTAACTGCCTCTTTCAGTATCTCTGCCCCGAAATCATCGGGTCGTGTATCTTTCAGTGTTCCTCTCTTTGCCTTACCTATAGCAGACCTGACTGCCGTAACAATAACTGCTTCTCTCATATTTCATCCTCCTTTACACTTAGTTTCTCAAAGGTTTGTTGTTCATAAGCATATACTGGATTCTCTCCTGAGTCTTCTGCTCTCCGCAGAGAGAACAGAATGCCTCTCTCTCGAGGTCCAGCACATACTGTTCATCAACGAGTACTTCCTTGCTGGTTATGCCACCACACATTACCCATGCGATCTTCTTTGCGACGTGCATATCATACTCAGAGATATAGTTGCCGTTTTTCATCGTATCGAGGTTTGTCCAGATGGTCGCATAAGCCGATTCACCGGGCAGTCTGAATTTGAACGGTAACGGCGGTCTGTAACCCATCTCGCTGAGATGCAACACTACCTTCTTGGCATCGGAAATTACCCTGTCTCTGTTGACTGTTATACCATCAGCTTTTGTAAAGTATCTGAGTTCCCTTGCCTCCATTGCAGATGTAGCAACCTTGGCCATAGCAATCTGTTCGAATGCCTTTGCAATAATATAGAATGTATCCAGATTCGGATTGTCGATTACGGGCTCGAGATATCTTCTGAGTGTTTCCTTGGTCCCGCCTCCGGCCGGCAGCAGACCGACACCCACTTCTACCAGCCCGACATAGGATTCACCGCAGGCCTGAACACGGTCACAGTGCAGGAGTACTTCACACCCGCCGCCGAGAGCCATACCGGCACAGGCGCCAACAACGGGAACTTCCGCAAATCTCATCCTCATATTGGCGTCCTGAAATGCCTTGACTATCATCTCGACATTATTCCAGTTGCCCTGCATAATCTCACCGAGCAGCAGAAAGATATTTGCACCGACCGAGAAATTCTGTGCCTCATTGCCGATTACAATACCTCTGTAACTCTTTTCGGCAATATCGGCAGCCTTATTCATCATACCGATAATATCTGCATCAATAGCGTTCATCTTCGTATGGAATTCGAGGAGAAGCACATCGTCGCCGATATCATATATAGTTGCGCCGTCGTTCTCTTCGACAACCTTCTTGTTCTCTCTTAGGTCCTTAATAAGAATTACGCCTTCTTTTTTCGGTATCTCTTTGTAGGAATATGTACCGAAATCAAAGTAATATCTCTTTCCACCCTCACTCTTGTAGAAGGACTTAAATCCCATAGACAGCATCTTCTCGATTTTCTCAGGTACTTTATACCCTTCTGCCTTCATTCTCTTCACTGTCTCCTCTAAACCTACGCCATCCCAGCCCTCAAAGGGACCCTTATCCCAGTTGAAACCCCATTTCATTGCGTTATCAATATTGACAATATCATCTGCAATTTCACCTATACGGTTGGATGCATATATTACCGTCTTTGCAAAGAGGTCCCAAGCAAATTTACCGGCCCTGTCATTAAAGGAAATAAGTTTTCTTACTCTCTCCGAGACGTCCTCGATACTCTTTACCTCTGAGAGTGACTCATAATCGTATTTCTTGAATTCCCTGTATTCAAGAGTCCGCCAGTCGATGGTAAATTTCTGCTTGGTTGCCTTATCCTTCTTGTAAAATCCGGCCTTTGACTTATTTCCCCAGAGACCTTTCTCTACCATTTTGAGCCAGAATTCTGGTGTTCTGAATGTCTCCCTCTCCTCATCGTGTGTAAGGGAATCATATACATTCTTGAAGACGTGCACGAGTGTATCGAGACCTACGAGGTCAACTGTACCGAATGCCGCCGACTTGGGTTTACCCATAGGTTTGCCGACTATTGCATCCACCTCATCGACCTCATATCCCTCATCCATCATCTTCTTCATCGTATACATAATGGTAAAAACACCGATTCTGTTCGCCACAAAATTCGGGGTATCCTTACCGTAAACGATACCTTTGCCCAGTACGACCTCCCCGAATTCGCTCATCAGATCAATGGCCTCCTTTGAGGTCTCCGGCCCCGGGATAATTTCAAGAAGTTTCATATATCTTACGGGGTTAAAGAAGTGAGTTACCATAAAATGCTTCTTGAATTCGGCAGAGAGCCCTTCCATCATCTTGGAGATTGGAATACCGGAGGTATTGGATGAAACAATCATACCCGGTCTGAAGACCTCCTTTTCGATTCTCTTGAAGAGATTATTTTTGATAGTGAGGTCCTCCTTGACAACTTCGACAATCCAGTCACATTCCTTCAGCTTTGCAAAATCATCCTCGAAGTTACCAACCTCGATCAGGTCCGCAATACTCTTGGAATACAACGCTGCCGGTTTTGCATTCAGGGCGTTCTGCTTCCCCATAAGTGCAAGCTTGTTCCTGAAATCCTTCGAATCCTTCGTCAGTCCCTTCTTCTTGTCATCCTCTGACAATTCCGGGAGCACGATATCCAGCATAATGCTCTTTACACCTGCATTTGCAAGGTGTGCGGCGATTCCTGAGCCCATAACTCCTGAGCCCAGAACTCCAACCTTATAAATTCTCTTTTTCATCTATTCCTCCTTCCAAAAAATTAATAATTTCTGACAATCGTCGTTTTTGACATAATGCGTCAAATGTATCAGAGCTTGACGCAGTATGTCAAGATATATTTTTTCCCGAAAAACGGATTGAATCCGGAAAATGATTATATCAGAATACATACCGGATAAAAAACCGGATTATTTAAGCCCATGCTTCTCCTTCCAGCACCAAAAGTTTTCACCCACTTCTCTGATATAACCGAGTAATTCAGAAGCTTCCCTGTTATTCATATCAGCGGATAAGGATTCTTCAAGTAATCTTACTGATAAATATCTCATCTGGGAGCTATATAAAAAAAGTCTCTCTGCAAATCTGTATTTCTGATACGGAGTAAGTAGGGTATCGAAATTCTTTCTTGCAAAAAATAAAAGTTCGTCAAGAGTATCTGAATCCGTATCCGGCACAGGTTCATTATCCCTGAACCTGAAGCTCCCGATTATAATCGGTAAAAGGGAGAGTATTTCTTTATTCCTGTTCTTCCCCTCGAATATAAAAATAGATGCAGACCTGTAACAGTTTTTATAATAAAAGCTTATTGAATAGCTTGTCCCCTTAAACTCATTATCATTTCCATAATCCCTGTCTACATCTTTAATCCCCACCACTCCTTTATAGTCTCCAGCCGAGAAGAAAAACACATTATTGTATTCAAAATCATTATAAAACTTACTCATCAGGTATAAGAGACTCCATCCGCCGCTATATGTATTCCCCTCTGACCTGTAAATCGGTATATCATCAAAATCTGCTCCTGATTGCATAAGGAACATACAAAAAGCCATAGGATAATTGTAAATTATTGTATATCTGTCATCTGAATCCTGTCTTTCATTGAAAAAAGAAATCATACAATCTCTTAAATCCATGAATTCTGAATGGTCATTACAGGAAATATAGTTTAATTTCAGTTGCTCTGGCAATATAATGTCTGCATACACAAGATTTCTTACCTTAAACCCCGCTGGGATATTTTTATAATCAATCTGTTCATATTTTTTCTCTTCCGGATTCGGAAAAAATGTAATTGAGCGCGAACAAGAGAGATAGACTCTCAGGCCAAATACCGAAAAGGGTATTATCAGGAGTAATACAGACAGAGCAACAAATACCGACTTAAAAAGAAGTGGTCTTTTCTTCTCTGACCTCTCTCTTTTCAGTCCTTTGAAAAAGACAAACAGAGCGATGCTCAAAAAAATAGTCAGCACAAATAGAAATCTGCTCAGATAAATATCCTGAAAAAGGAGATAGAATTCTGCAATAAGCACTAAAGGCGATAATGATAACAACGCTATTGAAAAACTGCCCGGTACAAACCTGCAACGACTGAAAAAAGCATAAAAAATCAAAAACAGAGGAAGAGCAATCAGGATTAAAACCAGAACAGCTATTATAGGTGAGATACAATCACAGAAAAACTTATAATATTTGTATGATTCACTAAGTAATCTGTATATCCAGAGGGAATAAAGCATTACAGAAAAGGAAAAGACCATATTCGGCGGGAAGAAAATTTTATCATTTCCGAAAATAATTTTCATATCTTTTACCGGTATCTGAGTATAATAAACCGCAAAATCTGAGTCAATAATATTTGGTTTGCTTTAATTAAGAACAGCCATTATACTTGATTTTGGGTAGAATTATGTTTATATATCAGAAGAGGGCAGATATATGATTGCACGAAGCAATTTATTCATTTGCAGCAAAGACAGGGAATTTATACAGAGTATAAGATCTCTGCTCAAAGACACGTTCAGGATCAGAAAGACAGATAACGGATTCGACTCAGATAGTGACAGATCAGACCGGAAGAATGTACTGCTTCTTGATATTTCTTCAACCGGAGGCAGGATTCCGGAATGGTATTACAATACGAAGGCCTTCAGAATCATTACGTATGACAGATTTACACCTGAAAATATCGGCGAGATACTCACTCACTGTGATTTTTATATCAGTAAATCTGCGCCGGTAAATGATTTTGCAGAAAAGATGAAGAGAATCGGTTCTCTTGTCAGAAAGGAACTCAATCCTGTCACATTTCTTCCGGGAAATGTCGACTTTGAGAATGAATATCTTTCACAAAGCGACAGCAATACTGCCGTTGCATTCATTGATATAGACAACTTCAGGTATTTTTACTCCGCAAAAGGCACTCAGAAATCAGAGATGCTGTTGAGAATGCTTTCTACAATAATCAGAAAAAACATATTTATACTTCCAGCAAAGAACACAGCAAAGGCTTACAATATCTTTCTCGACAGATTTGTAATACTCTCCGAAAAAGATGAACTTATGAGAATCTGCTCGTTCATATATGAGGACTTTTCAAGATACAAGAGCGTACTTTTTGACAATTCGGAGCTTACAAGACAATTCTTTGTTATGCAGGACAGGACCGGAAACATATATGATATTCCTGTAACAACCATCACGACTGTCCTTATCACTAGATATTTCAGCAGTATTATCGAACTCTACAAGACCGCAGGGGATATATTCGGATACCTGAAGAGCAAGGGAGGGAACCTCATCTTTTCGGACAGGAGACAACTGCAGACCGCAATGCCCGAGAAAGGGACAATCCTTATTGCCGTATATGACCAGATGAAGACCAATTATCTCAAAATAGCCCTCGAAAGGCTCGGCTGGAAGATATTCGTTACAAATGACGGTATTACAGCCCTCAAACTTTATAACCGTATAAAACCTTCCATCGTTATACTCGACGAAGAACTCCCTCTGATAAATTACAAGGATATTATCAATGTCTTGAGATATGAACTTTCAGATAACCGCACGGCGATCGTCCTTCTGAGTGAAGTCGATGAATGGGTAAATTCACAGTACAGATTCTCGACACTCACAAAGGATATCAGCGCCGAAAAGCTCAACCAGAAGTTATTAACACTGCTGTCACAAAGCTTTGACACCAAAGGATAGGATATGGCAAAGAAGAAAGATATTTTTGGTATGAATATAACCTGCTCGTTCTGCGGAAGAGGACAGAGAGAGGTCAAAAAGATAATTGCAGGCAATAACGTCTATATCTGCAACGACTGCGTAAAGGTCTGTTCGGATATTATCAAACACGACCGTGTCAGCATCATCGAACGGCTCGAAGAACTTCCTACTCCCGAAAAGATAAAGGGTTTTCTGGACCAGTATGTAGTCGGACAGGAACAGGCAAAAAAGGTACTCTCCGTTGCTGTCTACAACCATTATAAGAGAATAATCATCAATCCGTACAGCGATATTCTCATAAACAAAAGCAATATTATGATATTCGGACCAACCGGGACAGGAAAGACCCTCCTTGCCCAGACACTTGCCAAAATTCTGAATGTCCCATTCGCCGTGGCAGATGCAACTACCCTGACAGAGGCCGGATATGTCGGGGAGGATGTCGAATCCATGATTCAGACGCTCCTTATCAACTCCAATAATGACATTGCAAAGGCAGAGACAGGGATTGTCTATATAGACGAAATCGACAAGACAGCCCGCAAATCCGGTGAGATGCCCTCCTCAACGAGAGATGTATCGGGAGAAGGTGTCCAGCAGGGGCTATTAAAACTTCTCGAAGGGACCTATGCAAGTGTGGCCCCAAAGGGAGTAAAGAAGTACAACACACAGGAGTTTGTCAAGGTAAACACAAAAAATATACTGTTTATCTGCGGCGGTTCATTCAGAGGGATCGAGGATATAATCAGCAAAAGACTTGAAGGCGGAGGGATAGGCTTTTCGGCACAGCTAAAAAAGAGCAGAAAAGATTACAATGTCGGGGATATTCTGGAGTACGCAGAGGTGGAGGATTTTATAAAATTCGGAATGATTCCGGAGTTTATGGGAAGAGTACCTGTACTCGTTCCGGTCAGGGACCTTACTGAAGAGGAACTACTCAGAATACTCAAGGAACCCAAAAACGCACTGGTAAAACAGTACAGAAAACTGTTCAAATACGAGAATGTCGAGCTCAATTTCGAGGAAGAGGCATTGAGGGCTATAGTTGCAGAGGCCAAAAACCGCAAGTCCGGTGCCCGGGCACTCCGTTCCATTATGGAAGAAGTTATGCTGGACATTATGTTCGAGGTCCCGTATCTCGAGGATATCAAGAGTTGTACAATCACAAAGGATGTAATCACAAAACAGGCAAAACCTATACTGAAATTCGACAAGCAGAAAGAGACGGCCTGATTTCGGGATGAATTACTAGGACAGAAGAATAAGCCTTGAGGGAAATTTCTTGTCTACCCTTACGAGCAGTCTCTTCTCGTTGGAAAAAATGACCGAGCCCTTCATACCACCTCTTGATTTGCGGACATATTTAACCCTTGTATATGCCACCTCCACAGATTCACCGTCGGGTGCGGAACTTCTCGCCGCAGCAAGAAGGGCGGCAGTAAGAATCTGTTTTTCGGAAGGAATCTTATCTCTCTGCACAGGCAAGACTGTATGTGAACCACTGTAACCAATGACATGAAACCACAAATCGCTCCCTCTGGAATACCTGAATGTCAGAATTTCGTTCTCCTCTGCGTCGGACCCGGAATAGATCTTTCCTATTCCTTCTGCAAAATAGACCCTGAAAGGGTATTTCGTCCCGCCTTCTGACTCTCTGAGCGGCTTTATTGCGCTGCTCTTTCCTGAAATATTCAGGTCACAGAGGCTCTCAAGCGAAGAAAGGTCTTCGAGAGACTCTGCTGAATCAATCTTTTTCAGTACCTCTTCCAGTTCTCTCTTTATTTCATTCTCCCTGTTTAAGATAAGCGGCAGAGAATTTTTGTATTTTTTGTAAAGCCTGAAATAATTTTCCATATTCCTGTCAACATCGGCACCCTTTATCAGAGGGACATTCAGTGATTCGAGTCCTGTCTCTGCATAATACTCGCACAGGACGGAATCTGATTTTTTTTCAACAATCCTTCTCTGTTTTAATGCCTCTGCATATTTCAGATATTCATTATATTTCGAAGCCTTTGCCTTGTCGTTCTCTATCTTCTCAAGCACAAAGAGCAGATGTCTCTTCCTGTTATTCAGTCTGCCGAGAATCTTCGCTCTTGCTGTATTTATCCGGTGTTCATTTATCAGTCTTTCATAATAATCAGAGTAAAATTCCGATATATTATTGTCGACGGGGACTGAAATATCATTAACGTATGTCAACTCCCTGTTGTATGGAGGGAGATATCTGCAGGAGACAAATAATGCCCTCTTCTGGGATATATTATCCCTGAGCGAACCCAGAATTGTATCGTTTGCATCAGTCAGAAAAATATTCGAATGCCTGCCCGTAAGTTCTGCATAGATTCTGAATTCACCGTTTGAAATCATCACAACCCGGTCATTGTTGATCTGTGATACTTCGGATATATATGAAGGCACAAGATACTTTCTGAGAAGCATCTGGAAAGAGAACGGGTTTAAGGGATTGGGCGGCCTCTTCTGTGTCAGATATATCCTGTTGAAACCATTTTCAACTGAGATAAGCAGATATTCCGTATTTTTCGGGTGATATATCTCGAGATATATATCCTCACCAAACGGCTGATATACCTCCTGAATCCTTGCTCCCCTGATCCTGTCTGCCAGTTCTTTCAGTACCCGCCTTATATCTTCCGGAGAAAAATTATAGCCCATAAATCAAAAAGGGCAGCCTTATGCTGCCCTTTCAGGAAAAATCCGTAACAAAAAATACTACCAAATTACTTTTTCTTCTTTGCAGTCTTCTTTGCCGGTTTCTTCTTTGTTGTTGTTTTCTTCTTTGCGCATGCCATATTAAACCTCCTTAAATAGAATGTCTGTTATTGTAACTAACATACACTAAATTATATGTCAAGTAAAATATTGCAACATATTTCTTTTTTTGTTCAACAGGTAAAATAAATTTAAATTTTCTAAAAATTTTGCGTAATAATATACGGAAATTCCGTTATGCCATTCTCCTGTCAAATACAGGATTTATACAGCAGGTGCCAGTTAAAGTATATTTCAAAGCGAATACCGGGTGCCAGATATAAATAAAGATTTTTTTGAGGGGATTATGATAACGGTGATTTGATGATATCTGTATTATCTGATCTCTTCAGAGACTACAAAAGTGCCCGACAGTTTATCGTGAAGCGCCTGTCCCCGCTCATCTGCTATTATCCAGATAAAGCCGATAAAAAGTGTGATTATATTGAGGATAAAAAACATATTTCTGAGCAAAACCCTGTAAAAACTGACCCTGTATGAATTTTTCTCCACGAGATGAAGCCCGAGCAACATCTTGCCGATCGTCCTGGAAGAGAGATGATGAAAGAGCATCGAATAAAAAAAGCCAAACAATACATACAACAACAGGAAAGAAAAGACTATATCAGACATAGCAGGAGAACCTGTACCTCCGAATAAGAGATTTGGATTTACCGAAAATGAGACGCCTGCAAACCATATAATCAGTGTACATATAAAAACCAGCACGGAATCTGCTATAAGACTACCAAGACGCTGAAAGAATGTAGCCGCATAAAACTGCCTCGACAATATCTGTCCGCTCTCGACAGGCTGGGTGGGTTTTACTACGTCTTCCTCTGAATCAAAGCGGATATCTGCCTTCTTCTCCTTCTGGCTCTCTTCCTCTTCCAGAAAATCAATTTCGGTCTTTTCTACAAGTGTCTCCTTCTCGGCACTGAGTGAAATATCATCTGTAATAACATGCGAAAAATCCGCCAGAGAATAGGCCTTCTTGCACTTTTTGCATATCTTGACCCCTTGTTCATTGGGGAATCCGCAATAAGGGCAAATATTGTCTGCCATATCTATCCGTTCCTCCGGAAATATTCATACAGGATTATACTACATATTACAAGAGGAATCGTTTCCGCTCTGAGAATATTAGGCCCGAGTGAGAATCCTTTGAATCCGTAATGCCTGAACTTTTCGAGTTCCTTATCGGAGAATCCGCCTTCTGGCCCTGAGAATATATTAAATGGTCTCGAAAAATCGGCCTCCTCCCCTATAACTCTGTTTTCTTCCCGCACATCCAGAAAAAAATTATTACCATAAGGTATATTCCCGAAAATATCTGCAAGACTAACCGGCTCATTAATACTGAGAGGATACAACCTTTTGCACTGTAATGCCGAGCTGCGCGCAATCCTGACATATCTTTCGAGCTTACCTGAGGATATCCTGCCTGCTCTCGAATACTCACAATATACAGGTGTAACAGATGCCGCCCCGATTTCCGAGGCCTTTTCTATGGCATAATCGAATCCGCTCCCCTTAATTACTCCTGTGAAAAGATTAATAATTGGCATTTCACTACTATTGGTCTCAACAGGTATCAGTTCTTTTACGATATACTTCCTGTTCTCAACACAGATTCTCCCGGAATACACCCTTCCGTCTCCTGTCAGAATCTCGATTATATCGCCGGGACCACACCTTAGAACATCAGAGACATAATGGGCGTTGCTGCGGTCAAGCACCGTAAAGCCGGAGCCGGTAATCTCATTGCAGAAAATTCTTATCCTTCTCATATTCTCCTAAACAGAAAACTTCTCCATTCATTGATTATCAGTTCATCTAAAAGATCAAGCCGGCTGAAAAGATTAATGAACTGACTTCTCTCGCAGTCAAGAATACCGGCAAAAAATACCAGACCATTCTTTTTGAGAGACCTCTGTATAATATCCTTATTCGAGGCAATTTCACCAAAGAGCATATTTGCAAAGATAATATCATACTTCTTTCTCACATATCTGATTGACCTGTTGAAGAAATTTATTCCGCTGATATTGTTGAGTTTCATATTCTCTTCGAGGGCGCTTTTGCATTCAGGGTCAAAATCGAATGCATCCACTTCACCCGAGCCCAGCATTCTTGCAAAAACAGAAAGAATGCCCGAACCCGACCCGAAGTCCGCAACCCTTTTTCCGTCTATCTCTCTTTTATGCCTGTAAATCAGCCTCATTATACCCAGAGTGGATTCATGATGACCTGTACCGAATGCCATTGAAGGATTGATAATGATCTTCTTAACACCTCTGCCGTTTCTGACTCTTTTTCTGAAGGGAGGTACTATAACAAATTCATCGCAAATCCTGACCGGTCTGACAGAGAGTTGCCATCTTCTGTTCCAGTCCCTCTTAAAAATCACTTTTGATTTTACGGAGGCAACAGCAGGAAGCGAAGCGAGTTTTCTGATAAATGCCCTTTGAGGGAATTTCTCGGGCGGATAATATACAAGAATCTGATTCCTGTTTACCTCATTTGAAATTCCGGACGGCTGACTTTGGGTCCATATAATACCCTCCAGTTCATCCGTATCCTGCGAAAGAGTATCTATTACTATGACTCTGGACTGAATCTCCCTATTCATACCTGAAAAGCCTCAGTGAACTCTTAGAAAATTCGACATAAAACCCGAAATTGAATGTTATCTCTCCGTTCTTATCAATAAGACCCTTGGGAGGATTCGGGAAAGGCTGTGCCGCCCTGAAGGCATCAAGTGCCACTTTGTCCAGAAACTCCACTCCTGAAGACTGGGAGACATCGACATCTTTCAGGTTGCCGGTCGAATCTATCTTTACCTTGACTATAGTCAGTCTGTCCTTGTTCCCGTATATATTGCCGTAAGGGTCGTACTTTAGTATCACATCAGAAGGATTCCAGTACTGACTTACACTCTTCTTTATCCTGTTGAAGAATGTAGCGTATTTGTACTCCTTTGCATTGAGAAAAGTGGCATCAGATTCTTCGACATCTTTAAGATAGTCACTAAAAGGTCCGCCCGAATATTTGCCCGAGTAGATATCCTGCGGGAAAAGTCCGGCAAGCCTTTTCTTGTGCAGCTCTTCACCCTTTTCCAGCACCGAACCGAACTGAAACTCACTGTCTTTTCCTAAGGTCTCTTCGGAGTGTTCCCTGTTCTTTACTGTCCCGTTATCAGACTCTTCGAGATTTACGCTCTCGCTCTTCAGAATCTTGGGAATCTTGAGTGCGAGTTTCTCCGCGGATTTATTCTCTTCCTTATCCTCGGTTTCTCTCTTTTCGCTTTTCAGAATTATATCCGGTGCCGGCATCTTCTTCTTACTCTCATTAATATTCAGTTTTCTGGCAATACTCTCTCCGGCCTGAGGGGCTGGTGCAGGATTCTTGAACCTGCTGTCGGCAAATCTGCTCTTTGTCTCCTTATCTGTCACAGAATTATGTTCGGCGAGATATCTGTACTTTTCAGGGGCCTTATTACTGTCTGTCTCCCCAAGATATACTATCTGCCCCTCCTCCTTCTTTACCTCCTCTTCCGTTTCATTCTCCTCATCTTCCTTTTTCTGCAATTCGTCCTTTTTCTTCTTTATCTTCTCCTCATCACTCTTTGTCTGAACATCCGTAAACTGATTTGCAACGATTGGACTCAGATATTCAACTTCAATAACCGGCTCTTTATAAACGAGTCCGGTCCTGATATTCTCCACCAGTATCTGTACAAGAAAAAAATGCAGAAGAAGAGCAAATGTCAGCGCAATAAGCAGTCTTTCTGTATAAATACCCTTCCTCATAACTTAAATTCTATTCCCAATAATTGCAAAAATCAATATCAATAATGATTCCCTCTTTCTCTTTCAGGCTGTTACAGACATAAGTTTCTGTCAGAAATTCTCCTGCGACAATACATTTACCCCGGGGAATCAATTAAAAAACATGCCTTATATAAAAGACTTTTACGACCCGCACCTGAAAGATATCTGAATTCCAGTATATTTATATCAGAATTTTATCAGCGAAAATACCTTTTCACCTCTTAATTTCTTTACACCTTTAAGAGGCAGTAATTCAATCAGAAAGTCATACTCGGCAACCTTACCGCCGAGCCTCTTGACAAGTCTTCCCGTCGCCTTTGCAGTCCCGCCTGTTGCAAGGACATCATCGAATATCACTACATTATCACCCTTTCTGATTGCATCTTTGTGTATCTCGAGTGAATCCTTCCCGTATTCAAGGTCATATGTCTCCCTGATTGTCTCAAACGGGAGTTTACCGGGCTTTCTTACGATTGCAAGGCCAATTCCAAGCTTATTTGCTATCGCCCCTCCGAAAATAAATCCCCTCGACTCAATTGCAACAATCTTGTCGATCTTTTTGCCTTTGAGCCTCTTTACAAACTCATTCACAACAGATGAGAAGACACGGTGATTGAGAAGCATCGGCGTAATATCTCTGAACAATATACCCTTTTTAGGAAAATCAGGGATATTTCTCACAAATTCAGAGTAATTCTTCATATTGACCTCCATTCTACATTTTTGTTAATCTGCGCGTATAAGTTGCGGCGAGTTCTGCATAAATATTTTTGAAGTGATTCCATCTGGTTTTGTACTCTTCACTGATACTGCCAACCTCTTTTGCAGGGACACCGGCAAAGATTATTCCCTTTTCGACAACTGATTTGTTCTTTACAACTGCCCCTTCAGCCACAACACCCCACTCCTTCACAACAGCATAATCACTCACGACGGCCCCCATACCGATAACTGCCGAATCCTCGATAGTGCAGTTATGAATAATTGCCCCGTGACCAAGAGTAACCCTGTTACCGACTGTCGTAATCTCACCGGGCCTTGCGTGAATAACAACACCCTCCTCCACCGCTGTCTGCGAGCCGATGATAATTCTCCCGTAATCACCCCTTATAACAGCGTTGGGACCGACATAACATTCATCACCGAGCCTGACGTTGCCTATTACTTCTGCCGATTCAGCGATATAACATCTCTCTCCTATCTCCGGTGTAAAGCTGTCAAATCTGTAAACTGCCATATTAACCTCTTGACGGTATAAATAAATAATCTACACAAATTATGCAAGGAAATAAAATCAGAGAATCAGCCTGTACGAACCCTTCCCGAATGCACACCTTCTTCCCACATTGAAATATGACCCCATAAGAAAGAGATATCTGAAAGGAGAGAGATTACCCTTAAATTCAAGAATATCAGATTTATCCGAAATATTTATTATATCTGAAGCCCTGTCGGAAAGACCCTTTAATTCCGGAGGCAGTTCCTCATCGAGATAAAGGACATACAGGGCTTTAAGACGGTCCCGTACTCTCTTGTAGAGGACCGGGAACAATTCATTTCTTTTCAGGTCCCGATTTGAACGCATCAGGTCAAAATCCGAGTCGAATCCGAACTTCATACTCAATGACGGCAGATCAGATGCCATATCTGCTATTGTCTCCAGACTGATGTTATTGATATGTTCACTCATTTTTACGCCCTCTTTCAGGACGCCTGTTTTCTTCAGGTCAGCGCCTAAGGATTCGAGTTCGCCGATTTCAAATTTCATCTTTTCGTGTCCCAGCCCCATTTCCCCGATTCTTTTAAGTGTCTGAATAATATCGTAGATAAAAATACTGCATCTGCCAAACATCGAAAGAATAAATTCCCCCTGATTTTGTTCGGGAAACCACTTGAAGGCAAAGGGGATTTTGATATCAGGGAGAGATACGACAAGAGCCTTTTCGCCCGGCATTGCAGGTTCAAAGATATACGAGTAGGCACACCTGTCGCTCAGTTTGCACAGCCTGCAGTCAGAATCATTCGTGCGGCAGATATTCCTTCTCATAATCTTCGGGAAAAAACCGCTCATAAGGTCAATAAAGATACTCTTATTCAGCATTAGTTTTTCGTATACAAGTTTCCCTTTTATTATTGCCACCGATTTCATATATTCATTTCTCCATAAGATAGATCATAGCTGTCAGATAAATGCCGAAAATCTTCATAATATCCTTCTCATAAACGCAGCTGCTTTTGGACAGCTCCCCGAAATCAGGACCAAATCCTATCGCATTCGGAAAGAGTTTGGAATAGAGTCCGTCTGCAGTAACACATTTATCGCTACCGCCTGTCACGTTGTTGTATGCCTTCCTGATTCTCTTTGCCACCTCGGAGTTGGAATCGAGTACCAGAGGATTATATGCATTTACATAGACCTCGATATCTGAAGACTCCTTACTGTTGAAGACCTCAACACTGGTTTTGACCTTCTCAACCAGCACAGAAGATTCGATACCATAAGGAAACCTAATATAAATATCTGCCGAGCATGAATTGCCGTTTACCCTCACTTTTTTCAGAACAACCTCTGTATTTTTCAAAAGATTATGATGGCGGTTTATACCAAGGATCTTGCCGGATGAATTCAGTGCAATATTTCTTCTCAGATATTCGAAGATTTTAATATGTTCCGGGAAAAAATCACGGTTTTCGGAAAGAAACAGAACTGCGTAATCCAGTGCATTGTGCTTATCACCGCGCTGTGTCTGAGGAACAGTAAATTTAATACAGTTGTCCTCGTCGAATCTGATATCTGCCTTGTTGTACTTTACAAGAAATTTCGAAATTTTATCCCTTATGACCTCTTTTTCGACCTTCTCATTATCAAGACAGATATATGAATTCGAAGGCACCAGATATTCATCTCCGTCTGTAAGGACCTTCTTTACCAGCGGTTTTTTATCCTTTTCACCGAAATTCTGAACTACCCTTATCATCGCATAACCGTATTCGGCACAGGCCAGCGGAAAAACCGAATCCAGAACCAGATTCACCGGCGCAAGTTCATATGAATTGAAGAGGATATCTACGTTGGTCTGAAGAGAGAGGGAAAGGTCGATATAGAAAATCACCCTGTTTGCCGGTCTGAGCCCTATGGAATTCAATATACCTGCCGAGAATATTGCGAGTTCTACTGCAGTCTTGGAGGTTATAACCGGTACCGTCGGAATAATACCATCCTTACACAGAGGCTCGTCATATCTGAGGTAATTATCGGATGTTTTTATCTTCCCTGCAAATCCCAGCGGGGGCTGTTCACCGTTCGAATAAACTACGAGATATCTGTTCTGGAGATTCATTACCGAAAGATGGAATTCATCGGCAAGTTTTTCGATGTGCTTTATGTATTTTGCCGTATTTTCAGACTTTTTCTCATCCGGGAGATTCTCCCTCGTTTCAATCTTAAGTACCTCGGAAAGTGATTCAATTATTTTCTTCTGATAATATGTATTGACGTAATCCCTTACAATCTGGGCATACTCCTCGGGAGTAAGACCCGCATATTTATATCCCTTCGAGGGATTTGAGATATAGTTCCAGACCTTCTTACTGAGACCCTCCGGCAGCTTCTTCTCCTGAAATTTCTGTGCCAGATAATTATAGAACGGATTTTCCGTATCAGACTGTTTCTGGGCATACAGGGAACCGGCGAAGACGAAGAAAACAAAGATAACGGTTACCGTATATCCTGCAAGATTCTGTTTTGAAAGAGCATTGTACATATCTTAAAACGACCCTCAGAAAGCCAGAGCACATCTATAATATACAATTTCCAAAAGGCAAGATAATTTCTTTGTAAATCTGGAAATACCCCAAAATTTTTCATAACTCATTTGTAAATTAGAAATATATATTATTTAATCTTCTCAGAGACTTCCTGTAATCTGTTTAGTCTGTTCTGGTATCTCTTTATCTTCTCTGGTTCGTTTTTGTAATTTTCAATCGCTCTTTTGGTTATCTCTATCTCACTCTCAATGTATCTTGCCATTTCTTCACTTTTGATATTCCCCGTTACTTTATCCACAAAT
>DYEF01000095.1 GCA_020725805.1 Bdellovibrio sp. | reverse complement strand
GAGAGTAGTCCTGCACACGCATCCCACAGAGCTGATTGCGCTTTCTCATATAAAAAAGTTTCAGTCTTCCAAAAAACTCAGCGATATACTTGTATCGGCACATCCGGAGGTCTTCATAAATCTGCCTGACAGAATCGGTTTTGTAAAATATCTCCTGACAGGTTCCGAAAGACTTGCAGAGGCGACATTGAATGCGCTCGAATCTGGGAAGACCCTAATTGTGTGGGAGCGGCACGGTGCATTATCGGTCGAAAGGGATGTGATGACGGCATTTGAACATCTGGATATAGCCAACAAGGCCGCTGATATTACATTGAGACTTCTGATGGCAGGTGTAAGACCGGAAATGCTCACACAGAGAGAGTTCAGGGAACTTAAGGGATTGTTCTGATTAAGGCAGATTATGCAATTTAGAGAAAATTCTATTTTCCGGATTGTTCTTTTATAAAAATACTGATTTCCGTATGCAGTATTCCGAGCATTTCCTTTAAGGGCGGAAACGGATTGGACGGACCCGGGATGTAATTGAAAATTTTATATTCTTTTTTATTTATAGCCCTGAACGAACAGGGTGCGGGTATTACATCTATTCCGAAGAGCCTGAAGTTGTTTATCGCCCTTTTCATATGGAAAGCAGTCGTGACGAGTACCGGCTTTCTGAATCCTTTCTCCTTTAATATCTTTGCGGTGTATTCTGCGTTCTCTTTTGTAGTTCTCGAAAAGGTCTCCGTGATAATCATATTTTCGTGCACACCGAAATCGATAAGAAACCTCTTTGCTATTCCGGCCTCCGTGGCATCGGCTTCGGTGAGTTTCCCGCCGGTTGTAATAATCGGGACATTCAGTCTTTTGTGAAGTCTGTAGGCCATTACTATTCTTGCAAGTGCCTCATCGGAAGGTACGGTATTTCCGCTTAGATCCGGTGAATTTTCATAGACCCCGCCTCCCAGAACGACAATCACATCTCCGTCGGGATTTGCATTCAGTGTCAGGTCCTCCTCTAACTCCCTGTAAAAATAATCCTGAACAGGCTCAATGAAGAGCAGATATGAGGCAACTCCCAGAAAGAGATTGATATAGGCCGCAATCCTTATTCCCTTTCTGTAGAAAAAGTATGCAGATAGAAGCAGCAGGAGTACAATGAGTCCCGGCGGGAGGAGAATCTGTGTGACGATTTTTATTGTATTTATTATCAGCATAACTTTCTAAACGAGCGGAGATGAATATTCATTCTCTGCCTTGAGCGTTCTGGTCATAAGTGTGTAAAGCGCCTCCCTTACGTTTAGTCCCTCATAGATAATCTGATAAATCTTTTCGGATATCGGCATCTCGACATCCAGCTTTTTTGCGAGCTGATAGACTGATTTGGATGTCTTTACCCCTTCTGCAACCATCTTCATTCCGGAGAGAATCTCGTCAATCTTCTTCCCCTGTCCGAGAAGGATTCCTACGGTCCGGTTCCTCGAAAGCTCTCCGGTGCAGGTCAGGACAAGGTCTCCCACGCCGGCAAGTCCGGCAAGAGTCAGCGGGTTTGCTCCCTTCTTCACGGCAAGCCTCGTCATCTCCGCAAGTCCTCTGGTTATTACAGCCGCCCTTGCATTGTTGCCAAGTCTTGCCCCGTCGCAGATGCCGGCTGCAATCGCAATTACATTCTTGATGGCCCCGCCCAGCTCGACGCCGGCTACGTCATTCGAGGTGTAAATCCTGAAGGATTTGTTTGCAAAATAGAACTGAACCTGTTTTGCCACCTCCTCATTTCTGCTGGCCACGACGCAGGTGGCAGGAAGCCCTGATGCCACCTCTTTTGCGAAGGTCGGACCCGATAAATATGCGAGGTAATTGTGATATCTTCCCGGGAGTACATAGTGAAGGACCTCGTCCATCGTCATAAGCGTGTCATTCTCGATACCTTTCGAGGCACATACAACGGGAACCCCCTCAGGAAGAGAGTTGTGGACCGAGTCTGCTATTGATTTTGTGTGATGTGACGGAGTTACGAAGATTATGAGTTGTTTCCCTTCGATTACTCTCTGAATATCGTTGTAGGCCCTTATGTTTTCACTGAGTCTGATTGAGGGCAGGAAGATCGTGTTTTCGTGTTTGTTATTGATTTCCTCAACGAGTTCCTTTTCGTAGACCCAGAGGTCCACAGAGATGTTGTTGGTGGTGAGGTGCTGGGCTATTGCCGTCCCCCACGAACCACCGCCTATTACTCCGGCCTTTATATTCTCCATCCGGATTTCCTCCTCTTAAATAAACTGCTCGATGAAACTTCTCACTTTTTCCCTTCCTTTTATGACACCGTAATGACCTTCACATAGAATATCCGCATTCAGTTCTATCAGTTTTTTCAGACTGTTTTTGTAATCCCTTCTGTCGGACCTGAATCCGTCTGAAAGTGGTCCGTGGATATCCTGACCAAAAAGAATTTTCCTCCCTCCGGTTTCGTATACGAATACAACAGAACCCGGTGTATGTCCGGGTGTGTGAATCCAGCTGAGCCCGGATATGTCCCCGATGATACCTCTCTCTCCTCTGAGAACAATGTCAACGTCTGCGGGAGACGGATTTATATTATACCAGTCTGCGGCAGTGAGCGTTCTGTCTGCGTTTGTTATGGCGTCTGCATCCTTTTCGTGCGCTGCAATCTTTAAGCCGAGCCTCTTCCTAAACTCTGGTGCCCCTCCGATATGGTCAATGTGGCAGTGTGTAAGCAAGAGATATTTGATTTCGGAGATATTTACTCCGGCCTCATTTATATTATCCAGAATCCTTTCTGGCACTTTTCCGAGTCCGGAGTCGATAAGAAGGCAGGGTTTCAGGTTCAGAAGATAGACACAGCAGTCAGCCGGTCCGCTTAAATCCGTTCCTCCTACAAGATAAATATCTTCAAAGACCTTGTAAAACATCAGAATGCTTCTATGTTGAAACAGAAATGGTTCTTATATTCCCGCGGGCTGAAAATCTCGATTTTCAGGGTCCTGCCGGTATCGCTTTTGTAGGCAAATTTATCCTTTTGCCACTCCTTCTGTCTGTGTATCGCAGAGGAAAAGACCTTCTCGTCATTTATGAAAAGATTTGTAATTACCTCCGGCTTGTCGAAATCAAATCCTGAGGTGGAGGCAAGTGCCCGGTAGATTATGAAGTTTCCGGATACCGACCGCGGAAGCTGAGTCTCGATAATAATGTTCTTCCCTCCGATGGGATGTGCCCAGATACACTCTGCCTGCTGTCCGTTGATATCTACTGCAGACAGACCCACATACTGCCAGCCCATATCGCCGCATCTGTATTTTCCGGTTTCCTTCAAACACGCTCTTTTTTCAGTTTCATCGGATACATAGACCCCGATATCGTTTATTTGTGAAGAGAGGTTCCACAGCGGTAGTGCATACTCCTCGACATCATATCTCCCTGAACTGAACTTTCTGTTCAGAAGCATCTCGTTTAAGAGAGGGAGAGCCTTGCTCTGAAAGGTTTTTGTGTTTTTTACAATGAATGCCCGTCTGAAGCCGTACAGGTTCAGATACTGCCTATCCTGTGAGACTATTACCGGTAATCCTTCGAGCGAGAGTATGTCGTTCTTCTCCCAGTCCGGAAAGAATACGATTATATCTCCCTTTTTAATCTCTTTTTTGAGGTTCTCTTTGAGCCTTAGAATATCTGCCTTGATAAAATACAGATAGAAAAATAAAAGTGCAAATATAATTATCAGACCTGCAATTATAAAAACTCCGGGTAAATTTCTCATCTTGAACACCTGTACTCTCTGAGTGCATCAGAAATATTGCTGTTTTTTAATAACACATTACCTCTTTTTATACAAATTTTATAATCTGATTTGGGGTATTTTTCAAACGGAAGGTATGTTTCCGGCTTCGGGTCGAATGAATTTTCTATTCTCTTTATTTCCCTGTAATTACCCTCGTCCGGCTTTGAAGGGAAGAGAATCATAATGATTAAGACCCATATTATGAATATCTCTGCGGCAATGATATATCCTTTGAGGTAATCTCTCAGGTAAAATATCGCTGAAGTAATCAGAATCAGAAAGAGCACAAGAAGAAATATTCCGGCAGAGCCGTAACCGTAGATGTCAAACAGGTTCGCTACTGAATTTGTGACATATCCGTCTTTTATCAGGATATATGCAAAGTCGCCTATGGGGTTTAGAAACTGCGGCGGGAAGAACGGCCAGCTTATATTCGTAACAGTGATATTGTGGACAGAGATAAAAAGTAATCCAAAGAACACTGATAAAATTAAGGGACTCTTCTGCTTCTCTTCCAGCAGGAATGCAAGCGGGATTATCAGAAAGTAATTGAGAGGCATCAGGTGTCTGGCACCTGCTGCATCTCCTCCGATCCAGTAGCCGAATGAGGATATCAGAAGGATGTACAGGACAGAAAGTATCAGAATGAATCTTGCCAGGCCGGATCTGAATACGGATTTCATTAGACCGGCAAAGGCAAATATCAGAACGGGTGAGAAGAAGAGAAGACCACGCTGTGAACCGAAGAGGAGATTTACGATTGCCTTCGGGTCCGGATACTTGAATCCGAGTAATCCCTCCCTGTGAATCCTTGCAAATGTCTCCGAGTCGAGATGCTGATAACCTGTTGAAAAAGGCGAACCGAAACAGGTATTGAAGTAGTGCATAAGCAGGAGTACCGGTACAACGGCAGATATTGAGTATAGAATGACTTTCTTCTCCTTTGACTCTATCAGGAGATAGAGGAACATAATGGCTGATATCAGGATCGTGGGGTATTCCGAAATAAAGGCATAAGAGGCAAAAAATGCAGCAGATATTATATAGACAGGTTTACGGTTCTCTCTGATATAAATCTCGATAAGGACGAATGAGATGAGAAGCAGAGCTGATGAGAACTGATGTCCGAAGAAGAGCATCGAATAGGTATTGAGATAGGTGCCGGCTACAAGTGTAAGCAATGAAATTAAAGATGTATTGAGGGAGAGATTGTAAATGTTGAAGAGTTTTATGAGAAAAAGAAGAGATATCAGTGTCAAAAGAACCGATGTTGACAATATGGCCAGAATGTAACTCGTTCTCAGATTAGGTGATTTTCCGATAAGATATTTATGGACTATTTTACTCAAAAAGAGTGCGGGTACCGAAGCAAATGATATCCCCGGTGCCTTGTCCGAATAGATTTTGTTTTTATAAACAGCCCTGTCCCATATCACTCCATACCTGCTGATTTCGCTGTCGATATTGAATTCGCCGCGCTCTGCGATAGCGAGTGCCAGGTATAGTCTGGCAGTTTCGTTTGGATTAGGCCAGTCTTTATGAAAGTGATTGAAGTAAGTGAGCAGAAAGAGCGGGGCAAGCAATATTACAAAGAGCCAAAATTTTGACAAAATCCTATAATTACTCATACTTAATACTATGGCATTATTACAACATATATGCGAAAATATCTATAAAATACTTGCCTCTTCTGTAATTCTTTTTGCACTGACTTCTGATATTCTGGCATCCGAGTCAGTAAGGGTTCTTATGCCGGTTGAGGGAGATTCTCTGAAAATAACTATGGAGAAGGGAAAAATATATTCGGAAGAAGGGGATAATGTATTGTGCGGGGAATCAGAAGAATCAGACGAGATATCCTCACTTATGACGGCAAAAGATAAGAAAGCTGCAGGGAAACAGAAACTGATTGCAGAAGTGGAGTCAAGAAAGACATTCAATCTGTCATTGAAAGATGCAATAATTCTACCTGGCACCTCTTTACCTGGCACTAATGCAAAGTTTAATTCTTTGATATTCCTAAACGAGTCTTCAACAATTGAGATTAACGGAAGATTTATAAAAGGAGATCTGGAGGTTAGATTAGTAACCGGAAGCTTCAAGATAATCAATGTGGTGGATATTGAAGATTATCTGAGACATAGTATCAGTAAGGAGATGAACCCGAACTGGCCCCTTGAGGCCCTGAAGGCTCAGGCGGTCCTTGCCCGGACCTACGTACTGAAGAAGAAATACAGTTCGAAGAACTGCTTGTATGACATAGGACATACTACAACAGATCAGGTATATGGCACTTTTTCGGAGGATTCGCTGGAGGTTATTCAGGCGGTCTCCGGTACAGCAGGAGAGGTGCTGAAGTACAACGGCGAGATAATTGATGCGCTGTATCACTCCTGTTGCGGTGGCAGGACTTTACCGGCAAGTAAAATTTTCGGATTTGAAAAGCCTTACTTGGTGCCAGTTATATGCAGTTGCGGTGGTGAATGTCCGTACGGAAAGGGATGGAGATATCAGATTAAGGCCGAAAAATTAAAGAAGATATTAGGCTTAAAAAATATAGATAAAATCTGCGAAGAGAATGATAAAATCAGGATAAAAGGGGATAAGACAACTCTTCTGACCAAGAACCAGTTCAGAGAGAAGATAGGGTTTAATGTGCTGAAGAGTTCAGATTTTTCTCTTTCGTATAAAGATGGTGAATTGACAGTCTCCGGAAAAGGTTTCGGGCACGGCGTAGGGCTCTGTCAGTACGGGGCAAAAAAAATGGCAGAGGACGGAAAAGGTTACAGAGAAATCCTCTTTCACTACTTCAAGGGCGTAACGATAGAAAAGATTTATTAGAAAAGGTGGTTCCCCCCACAGGCACCACCTTATTCGATTCTCCCGAATGTCGGGTTCAAATCAGAGTAATTGATTCTATGTCCGGCTCTTGCAGGCGAGTCCAGTTTCGACTCTACCACTCCGCCGTTTGTTGATTTGTGAATAAAAGAGATTTGCCTGCCGTTTTTATCGCTGGTTATCTCGCTGACAATTCCTATGTGTGTAGCATAATCGGTTAATTGCAGTTCGGGCGGGGCTCCGTTCTGCCTGTCTTTTTTTAATGTTTTTACCTCCTTGAAGAATATAAGGTCTCCGGGTTTGACATTATCCGGGTCTACAGGTTCAGAAGCCCTCCTTAAAAGTTCGGCCCCTCTGTCCAGTTCCCTGAATCTTTCTGATTTGCTGCCGTATGTATCCATCAGCTTCTTCTCTTCTGCCTGCATCTTTGGTTGCAGTGACATTCCGCTTTTTTCGTAGAGCATTTTGATGAATCCGCTGCAGTCTGTACTGTTTGCCCTTAAAAATTTTTCATCTACTTCAATGTCTTTTTTCTGCAATTTCTCTGCTACCTGCAAATAATTTTTTATGTTCGGTCTTTTCTGGTTTGTGCCTTTCAGTTCGAATGCCTCATCGTAATGGTCTTGTTTGAATTTTTCCGTCTTCATCTTTATTGTTTTTGCGAGACTAAGGGTGTTTGCGCTGATATCTGTTCCGGCAGGGCTCAGGGTGTCTACTACTGTTGTCTGAGGTTGAATGGAATTATCCTGTATTACTTTAGAATTATTGTGCTCAACTGAAACTGTATTCAGGTTTGTCTCTGCAGGTTCGATGCATTCACTTGAATTATTGTAATATTTGTACCTGTCTTCGGGATAATTGCTGTTCGAAACTGTGCTTGTATTCATTGCCTCTCCCTTCTTTTCACGCTACAGCCTTCCTGACTTCGTCGCTGAACAGTTCTTTGACCAATTTCTCTTTCAGGGTATGATTCTGTTTGAGTAATGCTATGACATTATCTCTCCCCTGACCGAGCTGTTCGTCTTTATATGAATACCATGTGCCGGATTTTGTAATTATTCCCTTTTCTGTGGCCAGATCCACAATCTCTGCATTGACATTTATTCCTTCACCGTAGATTACTTCGAGCATTACTTCCTTGAAAGGTGCTGCTATCTTGTTCTTGACCACCTTGACCCTGATTCTGTTGCCGATGATATTCTCTCCCTGCTTTATGTTTTCTGCCTTTCTGACCTCAAGTCTGACGGATGCATAGAATTTGAGGGCATTACCGCCGGTTGTGGTCTCGGGATTGCCGTAGACAACGCCGATCTTATTTCTGACCTGATTGATGAAGATGACCATTGAATTGGTTTTGTGGGTAATCGCCGTGAGTTTTCTTAGTGCCTGTGACATAAGCCTTGCCTGAAGACCCATGTGGGAGTCTCCCATCTCTCCCTCGATTTCCGCCTTCGGGACGAGGGCAGCGACCGAATCGATGACGATCAGGTCGGATGAATTGTTTCTTATCAGGTTGTCGGCGATTTCGAGTGCCTGTTCACCGTAGTCCGGCTGCGAGAGAAGAAGATTCTTGGGGTCGACTCCGATTTTTATTGCATAATTGATATCCAGTGCGTGTTCGGCATCGATGAAGGTAGTAATCAGTCCCGCCTTCTGGGCCTCTGCAATGGCGTGAAGTGCAAGAGTGGTCTTCCCCGAAGATTCGGGACCGAATATCTCAACTACCCTGCCACGAGGAAAGCCTCCGCTACCAAGTGCAGAGTTCAGGGCGATAGAACCGGTCGAGATAGTGGGAATCTCCTGATGCCTCTCCTCTCCCATCTGAAGAATAGCCCCTTTACCGAACTGCTTTTCGATATCGGAGATAATCTTTGCAATCCTCTTCTGTCTTTCATCATTTTTCATAAAATCCTCCTTTAGTTGAATTGGTTTCTGTCGAGTGTTCTGTATTGTATTGCCTCTGCAATGTGACGTGCCTCGATTTTTTCTGACTCTTCGATATCCGCAATTGTTCGTGCAAGTTTTATTATTCTGTCGTGGGCACGGGCTGACATATGCAGTTTTTCCATTGCATTCCTGATAAGTTCCTGTGCCTCGCTGTTCAGGGGACAGTATTTGCGTATGAGCCTTGTTGTCATCTGGGAGTTGCAGTAGATATTGCTGTGCTTTCTGAACCTCTCTTCCTGAATCTGCCTCGCCCTGATGACCCGTTCCCTGATTCTGGATGAGGGTTCGCCCTCTCTCTGACTCGAGAGTTCGGAGTACTGAACGGGTGGTACGTCTATATGGATATCAATCCGGTCCAGAAGCGGTCCGGATATTCTCGTCCTGTATTTCTGGATAGTCGGATACGAACAGAGACATTTGTGATTGGGGTCGCCGAGGTATCCGCAGGGACAGGGATTCATAGCGGCTACCAGCATAAAATTGGCAGGATATGTAATGGAAAGAAGCGCCCTCGATATAGTGACCTCCCGGTCTTCCATAGGTTGTCTTAGGACCTCGAGGACGGATTTTGAAAACTCGGGGAGTTCATCCAGAAAGAGAATGCCGTTGTGTGAGACCGAGACCTCTCCCGGTTTCGGTATGGAACCTCCGCCGATGAGCCCCACGTCGGATATTGTATGGTGAGGGGACCTGAAGGGCCGGTTACGGATGAGGGATATCCCCGTTTTCAGAAGTCCCATTACGGAGTAGATTTTTGTAGTCTCGAGCGATTCGTTGAAGTTCATCGGTGGCAGAATAGTTCGTAGCCTCCTTGCGAGCATTGTCTTTCCTGAGCCGGGCGGACCAACCATTATTATGTTGTGGCCTCCAGAGGCTGCTATCTCAAGTGCCCGTTTGGCGTGCTCCTGTCCTTTTACATCGCGGAAGTCTTCGGGATATTCTGTCTCCGAGTCCCTGATTATGCAATTGTTTTCCCTGTCATAGTTTATCTCTGTCTCCTTGTTCAGCCAGCTTATTGCCTGTGCAAGATTGCTAACCGGTATGACCGATATATTGTCAACAACCGATGCCTCGGGGGCGTTCTTTTCGGGCAGAAGCAGATATTTGAATCCGCGGTCACGGGTCTCTACTGCAATGGGAAGGACGCCTTTTACCGGTCTTAATTCGCCTGTGAGGGAGAGCTCCCCGATTATTACCGTCTCGCCGAGTCTCTCTTCCCTGACGTTCTGAAGTGCATATAAAATGGCGATAGCAATCGGGAGGTCGAATTTTGTGCCGTCCTTTTTGAGGTCTGCCGGTGCGAGGTTAATTGTTATTTTCTTGGGGGGTATGTCAAATCCGCTGTTCTTTACTGCACTCTGGACACGGGTTTTGCTCTCCTTTACAGATGCCTCGGGGAGTCCGACGATTGAAAAATTCTGAAGACCTATGCTGATGTCGGCCTCGACCTTGATTATTACTCCGTCGATGCCTAATGTGGTTGCAGAATTTATTACAGAGAGCATTATAAAACCTCCATATTTTCTTTGTCACTGCAATTTCTGTTCCAGATTTTTCAGTTCTCGTCTTTTACAGGTGTTATTGTGAATGCCGGGCAGATTGCCTATATATTGTTGGTTAAAGCCTGCCGGAAACCAGCAATAGAGTTGCATAATGATTTATGATTATGAAATAATATCAAATGGTTAGATTGATTAAGGTGTTATGGCCTGCCTGGCACTGATTTTTTGTATATGGAACTGACTAAATATAGAACCTATTCTTTTTCCTTGCTTAAATCTTCATTCAAGCGAAGTTTCGAGATTTTATAATTAAGCGCAGATATCTTTATACCTAGTAGTTTTGCGGTTTTCGATTTATCATTTCCTGAGAGTTTTAACGCCTCCTTTATAATTCTAGTTTCTATCTCAGCAATATATTGATTAAGATTCATGTTTTTTGGGAAATCATTAGCTGATAAAATAATATCATTGTCTGGATTATAAATTCTTTTTATATATGGTGGAAGATTCTCTTGTTCTATGATTTTGCCTGATGCTAATAGAATACTCTGCTCAATTACATTTTCAAGTTCTCGGGTGTTACCTGGCCAGTAATATCTCTGAAGAAATTGAATTGCCTCGTCGGAAATATCGGTCACATCAGAAATAAGTCTATCCTTGTGTCTCTTAATGAAGTGTCTTGCAATATCAGGAATATCCTCTTTCCTTTCTCTGAGCGGAGGCACATATATTTGAACTATATTGAGTTTGTAGTATAAATCATTGCTAAACCTCTTTTCCTGTATTTCTTTGCGAAGATCTTTACTGGTGGAGGCTATAATTCTAGCATTTACTTTTATGGTCTTTTCAACTCCAACTCTCTCCAATTCGTTCTCCTCTATCACTCTTAATAACTTAGCTTGTGTTTTAATAGGCATTTCTTCGATATCTTCTAAAAATATTGTCCCGTCATTAGCAATCTCATATCTGCCCAACCTGTGCTTTGTTGTTCCATCAAATACAACTTCTTCATATCCAAACATCTCTCTCTCAAGAGAGTTCTCAGTGGATGTCCAACAGTTTATCTTAATAAATGGGTTATTTTTTCTTGGTGAAAGCTTATGAATACATTTTGCGATAATCTCTTTTTCTGTTCCCTGCTCCCCGATAATGAGAACCGGCAAATCGGTTGTTGAAACCTTTTCTATTATTGAAACAATATCTATTATCCCTTTAGAACTACCTATAAAATCTCCTAATTGAAAATGGTTCTTGATCTCATTATTGGATATTGTATTGTTTTCAAGAAGTTTTGATTTCTGCTCACTGTTTTGCTGAATAGAAAATATCTTTTTCAACTCCTTTCTAATATCTGTAATCTTCCATGGTTTAGCAACATAATTATATGCACCTAATTTTATATATTCTATAGCCTCACTATAAATTGGTAGGTCTGCTAACATTATTACTATTGCCTTTTTGTCAATTGAGAGTATCTCTTTTAATAAATTAGCTCCCGACATATCCTTCATTTTAATATCAGTAATAACCACATCTGGTGTCTTTTGTTTAAATATAGCAATCCCTTCAGATCCATTTTTTGCAGTGTATACCTCTATTTTATAAGTTATACCTAAAAAATTTCTGGTTGCTTCACTTTCAATGGCGGTTTTAAGACCAAGCCTAATAGGCTCTTTCTCGTTTATTACTAATATCCGTCTCATATCTGTTTCTCAAAACAGAATAATATTAAATTTATTAACATAGTAAAGTGAATTCTTGCTCATGTTTGTAATATTTAATTCTGATTGGTCTATTAAGCCGTCAGACGAATTTCAGGAATATTCTATACCTGCAGTCGGACGGAATAATTATCATATTTTAATTGTAAACACTCAGGAAACGATATGTACTCCATATCCACCTTTGATTAATCCGTATGGCAATATATACATCGATGAAATAAAGTTGGAATAACACAAAGGACATTTCTCTGGTCTAAAATATTTACGTTGACAATACCCCGTCTTAATGATAATGATTATCAATAGCATTATGAAGGATGCAGCTAAAATAAATAAGAATTTTAAGAAGTATTTGAGTTCAAAAGGCCTCAGAAGGACATTGCAGAGGGATATTATTATTAATGAGATTACTAGGAGTGCCGAACATTTAACTGCTGATGAGATTTATGAGAGGCTGAAGAGAAAAAATCCTCTGATTGGATATGCTACAGTATGCCGCAACTTAAAGCTTTTGTGTGAGGCTGAAATTATTGAAGAGATTAAGATTGGAAATCAAAAGACAAGATATGAATTAAAATTTGAAAATTCTCATCACGACCATCTGATTTGTATAAAGTGCGGAAAATTTATCGAGGTCTTCTCGGAAAAAATAGAAGAATTACAAAATGAGATGGCCAAAAGAGAGGGCTTTAGGGTCATCAGGCATAAACTTGAGATTTACGGAATATGTAGTCACTGTGCCAGTAAAGGAGGGGAGAGGAGCTGATATTATGTCACTTTGTGATGCTAACAGCGGAAATCAGGTTTTAATTAAGAAATTGAGCGGGGGGAAGGGGTTTGTTGAAAAATTAAATTCAATGGGTATCTATGAGGGGATGAAGGTCAGAATTATAAGGCACGCCCCATTTAAGGGACCAATTCTGATAGAAGGAATAGAGAGTCCTATCAAAGTAATGATCGGGCGCGGAATGGCACAAAAGATTGAAGTAGAGCTAATAAACTAATTCTGTGAGTACTATGAGTAATGTTTGGTTTAATTTGTTTTAACCTGTTAATGATAATGATTATCAGTATCACATCCTTTACAAACCCTATTGAGAGGCATATATGAAGAGTTGTCTTGTTTTATTTTTTCTTTTTCTGGTCTGTATCCGGGGATATGCTGAAAAACTCAATGATAACTCCTTTCTAATCGAAGAGGGGTATAATCAGGAGGAGAATGTAATACAGCATATATTCGCGATAGGTGTAAAAGACATTGAAGCTCTCTCTTCATCTTATACTGAGGAGTGGCCGCTCTCCGGACAATCTCATCAGCTCTCTCTTTCAATCAATTGGGGCGATTATATTGGTGATTTATTAATAAATTACAGGTATCAGCTGTTATTAAATGAGGTAATTGCCTTTGCTCCCCGCATTTCAATAATTTTTCCGACAGCCGATAAGAGGTTTTCTGAAGATGGATCTAAATGGGGACTCGAGTCTAATATGCCGGTTAGTATTGACGTCTCAAAAAGAATAGCAGTGCATCTGAATGCCGGTGTAAGATATGATATCACACAAGGAAAGACAGAATTTGTTGCTGGTGGTTCTTACGTTTTTGTAATACTGAAATATTTTGAATTGCTTAATGAATATATTTTTAGCTTCGAAGATTCTGGTAAGAAGTCCTTTGTTACTGGGGCAGGATTTAGAAGCGGTATAGATCTTAAGGACAATTTTCAGATTGTTCCGGGGATAGGTTTTTACAGAGATGTAAGTTTAGGTCTGAATTTTATATTCTTATATCTTTCTGCAGAACATAGTATATAATGCTTTCGTAAGGAGGTTATATGCAAGAGGAATTGAGAATTGCCCTTGTTGGTCAGCCAAATTGTGGCAAATCGACTCTCTTTACGGCCGTGTCGGGATACTATGTTGAGAGCGGAAATTTTCCGGGGACAACCATCTCCTTTACGGAGACAAAACTCAATTACAAAGGTAAGAGAATCAGACTTCTGGACCTGCCCGGAATCTATTCGATAAACTCCTATGACGAGGCGGAAAAACTTGCAAGAGAGAAGATTCTTTCAGGGGATATAGACCTGATAATAAACGTTATCGATACTACGATGCTTGCCCGTTCGCTCGAACTTACCATTCAGCTCCTCGAGATGAAAATCCCGATGGTCGTTGTAATGAATATGATGGATGAGGCAGAGAAGAAGGGGATGAAAATCGATTTCGGGAAGTTTTATCAATTAACGGGACTAAAGGGATTTCCGGTTATCTCGATTAAGGGTACGGGTATTTCCGAGCTATTTGATTATCTGATTGAGTTCGGGCCATCTGCATATAATCCGGTTATGCCCGTCTATGACAGGGACGTAGAGGAGTGTATTGCGGATATAGAGAGACATTTTCCGCCCTCTCTTTCGGAAAAATTTCCTGAAATTGACAGGCGTTTTTTCATTATACGATTGCTGGAGATGGATGAGCATTTTGAACAGATTGCGGCATCCGTGGATGCTGCCTTTCCGGATTATGTCAGAAAAAAGAGGGCCGAACTTGCAGAACTACACAACTGGCCGGAGGAGAGTGTCTTTGCATCCCACAGACATGCCTATGTGCTGGATATGTATGAGAAGATTTCAAGTGTAAGAAGCCGGCCGGGGAAGAATTTTGCGGAAGAGCTCGACAGATTTCTGATAAATCCGGTAGGGGGATTTATCTCCATCTCGCTTGTGTTTGGTGCTATCTTCTTTATCACATTTTATCTGGGAGACATCCTGTCGGGGATACTTGAAGAACCGTTAAGCAGGTTTACCGACTATGCGATCTCTGATCTGAAAGGAAATCTCAGAATAATTGTTGCCGGTATTTTTGACGGAATAAGGGGCGGTCTTGGTATAGTTATCCCGTATTTTGTACCACTTATATTTCTGCTTGCCCTTCTTGAGGATTCGGGGGTTTTGCCCAGAATAGCATTTATGCTCGACGGTATTATGCACAGGTTTGGTCTTCACGGTAAGTCGATTATTCCCTTTCTTCTGGGATACGGCTGCAATGTTCCCGCAATTATGACAGCCCGGACACTTGAAAACAGCTGGGACAGAAAGATTGTAATCCTTCTCTCCTCATTTATTCCCTGCTCAGCTCGGACCGTAGTAATCCTTGCTCTTGTAACGAAATTTCTGGGATGGAAACCTACACTACTGCTGTATTTTATGAATCTTGCCGTTGTTTTTGTAATCTCTACCCTGATTGCGCACTACAGAAGGGTCGAATCCGAGGGGTTTATTATGGACGTCCCGCCTCTGAGAAGCCCGTACCCTAAGGCGCTTTTGAAAAAACTCTGGCACAGAATGGGTGAATTTATCATCTTTGCCTGGCCCGTAATAATGCTTTCAAGTATTCTGCTCGGATTTTTTGACCATTGGGGAATAAGTCATTTCATCAATCATCTGCTAAGTCCGGTAACAACCTATATTCTGAAACTACCCGAAGAACTCGGAATCTCGCTGTTTCTCGGGGTATTCCGTAAGGAGTTATCTCTCGTAATGCTATATCAGGCCCTCGGAACCGAGGATGTTTCAACGGTTTTATCCGGTTCACAGATATGGGTCCTCGTAGTCTTTATAACGTTCTATATTCCCTGTATTGCGACCATATCCGCCACTTACAAGGAAGGCGGTATCAGACTTACTGTTTTTTCAATAATGCTGAATATGGGAGTTGCACTTCTGCTCGCTGTAGCCTTTTCCCTTCTGCTCTGAGACAAACCCTGTCCGGCAAATCAGAAGAAATGCAGACCTCTGTTTTGTGAAGTAATATACAACTGTTCTGCCGGAATATATGGCCGGAAAGAGATTTAATTTTTTGACTCAATGTGTCAAATTTTATTGACAGGGATTTATTAAAATGATACCTCAGAAAACCTGTTGGCAGACCAATTGCCATCTTGGGTTAACGACAAAACAATTTAAGGAGGTATAGTATGTCGGAACAAAAGACCATTACTTCAATGAGTCAGGAGAACAGAACTTTCCCACCGCCGGCCTCATTTGTCGAGAGGGCTTATATCAAGTCCCGCAAGCAGTATGAGGAGATGTACAAACGTTCCATCGAAGACCCCGAGGGGTTCTGGGGTGAGATTGCATCTCAGTTCCACTGGTTCAAGAAGTGGGATAAGGTAAATGAGGAAGATTTTGCAAATGCAAAGATCAAATGGTTTATCGGTGGCAAGACCAATCTGTCCTATAACTGCCTTGACAGACATCTGGGTACAAAGAACGAAAACAAGGTGGCAATTCTGTTTCAGGGTGAGCCTGAGGACGATGTAAGAAAACTTACCTACAAGGAACTTCATCAGGAAGTCTGCAAATTCGCAAATGTACTTAAAAAGCACGGTGTAAAGAAGGGTGACAGGGTTACCCTCTATATGCCGATGATTCCTGAACTCCCGATAGCCCTTCTTGCCTGCGCAAGGATAGGTGCAATTCACTCGGTAGTCTTCGGCGGATTCAGTGCAGAGGCTCTAAGAGACAGAATTCTGGACTGCGGTTCGAAGATTCTGGTGACAGCAAATGTCTATTACAGAGGCGGCAAGTTTATTACACAGAAGGCTACAGCCGATAAGACAATGGAGATGTGTCCGGGTGTTGAGAAGTGTATAGTTGTTAAGAGAGCAGAGGCCGAGACCCCGATGAAGGAAGGCAGAGATGTATGGTGGCATGATGAAATGGCAAAGGTAGATGCAAACTGCCCGGCAGAAGAGATGGATGCAGAAGATCCGTTATTCATTCTCTATACTTCCGGTTCGACAGGGAAACCCAAGGGAGTTATGCATACAACCGGCGGTTATATGGTATATGTGGCGACCACATTCAAGTATATCTTCGACTATCACGATGAGGATATCTTCTGGTGTACAGCGGATATCGGCTGGGTAACCGGTCACAGCTACATCGTTTACGGACCGCTTGCAAATGCTGCAACATCCGTAATGTTCGAGAGTGTCCCGAACTTCCCGAAACCCGACAGATTCTGGCATATAGTTGAGAAGTTCAAGGTTAATACTTTCTATACAGCACCCACTGCGATCAGAGCCATTATGAAGGACGGAGAGGAGTGGCCCAACAAGCACGACCTGTCGAGTCTGAGACTCCTTGGCTCGGTCGGTGAGCCGATCAACCCCGAGGCCTGGATATGGTATTATAACGTGATAGGCAAAGGGAAGTGCCCGATTGTTGATACATGGTGGCAGACAGAGACAGGCGGAATCCTCATTACCCCGCTTCCGGGTGCATGGCCGCTCAAACCGGGTGCTGCTACACTCCCGTTCTTCGGTGTTGTCCCTGATGTAATCAGGCAGGACGGGTCCTCCTGTGCAGTAAACGAGGGAGGTTATCTCGTAATAAAGAGAAGCTGGCCCGGAATGATGAGAGGTGTTTACGGCGACCCCGAGAGATTCAAGAATACGTATTTTACCCAGTATCCGGGATATTACTTCACCGGTGACGGTGCGAGAAAGGATGAAGACGGTTATTACTGGCTGATGGGAAGAGTCGACGATGTGGTCAATGTCTCCGGACACAGAATCGGAACCGCAGAGGTCGAGAGCGCGCTCGTTTCACATAAGGCAGTTGCAGAGGCGGCAGTTGTCGGTTTCCCGCACGATATCAAAGGTCAGGGACTCTATGCATATGTAATCCTCAAGACAGGATTCAATCCGTCCGATGAGCTCAAGAAAGAGCTCTCAGCACATGTTGCAAAGGAGATCGGACCTATCGCAAAACCGGACAAGATTCAGTTTACACCGGGACTTCCCAAGACCAGATCAGGTAAGATTATGAGAAGAATTCTGAGAAAGGTTGCAGAAGGAGATGTCTCCAGCCTTGGCGATACCTCGACACTTGCTGACCCGACGGTAGTCGATGACCTCGTAAAGAACAGACTGTAATTCTGATAAATTCCGTTTACAAGAGGGCACACTTTTGTGTGCCCTTTTTTTGTTCCTGCCTACCTCCCGCAACGCAGTATAGTCTGATAAAACACAATAAAATCAAGCAGTTAAAAAATGTGCCTGGCACTTTTGCTGGCATTTTTGCCTTCGGGTAGATTATCTTCTGTTTCAATTTTATAGACAATGTTGATGAATAATTTTATTATAATCCTGTGAAATTACCTGTATGGACAACATCTTTATTATTATGCATTATCCCTGAAGATTTATACGCCTGCGGACTATGTGTTATGGCATACTTCGACAAGTTCATACCTCCTGTAAGAAACTGGTGTTTTCTGGGAGCAATATGGTTTTTTTTGGCAAATCTTATCTCTCCTATGTTTCTGAAAAATTCCGGATTTTTGCTCAGGTTCTTTCTGTTGGTTATACTCCTTTTTCTTTCATTCGTTCTTGGTGCAGTCTTTTTAGGACCGATACCATTTATAATTCTCTGTATCTTCTCCTTCAGGCAATTTTTATGTTCAGTGTCGCTAAAGAAATGTGTGTCTGTTGAACCCGGGAGATTAAATGCCATAAGATATCTGGGTTTTACTGCTGTTTTTTTCATGTTTATGTTTTTTGTATTTTCGGTTTACATAAACCTGAACAGGAGTGATAAGGAATATATTGCCGGGTGGGGGATGGTTGCTCCGTCCAGAAGTAAATTCGAGAAATTAAGGGAGAGAGAACCTGCAAGTATCGATGATTACAGGTATATAATTGAGAATGCCTCCTGTGATTATATCGTAGTACTGGCTGCCGAAAGATTGTCTTATCTCAGTAATCTCAAGGAAGACCGAATATTTCTAAGAAATATACGACAAAGACTCGAGTCAGAAAAGTGCAGTAAGAATATAGTTGATAAGTTAGCCGGAATAGAGGAGAATTTCGGTAAATTAAAGCGGGAATGAATCAACTTGCAAACCGTATTAAAAGCTGGTAAAAAAGCCTATTGATAATCTTTAGGAGGTTTTGATGAGAAAAGGCTGGTGGTATTATATCTTTTCATTCTCCTTTGTATTTTTCACTCTTTGTCTGGGTTATGAGTACAGGCCTTTGTCGGGGAATATAAAACATAATAAATCAGAGTTGAAGGAATCAGGTTTACAGACCTCGTTTTTTGCGCTTCCGTTGTTATTCGTGGAAAATAAGGGACAATATGATAAGCCGGTGAGATATTACGAAAGGGGTCAGGGGCATACGACTTTCTTTACGGTTGACGGGGTGTATATTAGTCTTAGCAGGACAGGGAATAAGAAAACAGAAGATGAGAATGAGGGCAAAAGACTGACTGGAAACGGCAAAAAGGAGAGAGACGGGGTAAATCCGCTAACCGATTTTGTAGTAATAAGACCGGTGAACGGAAGACCTGACGAGATTCTTGCTGAAGAGGAGATTGCAGGTAAGGTTAATTATTTCATCGGCAATGACCCGTCTGGCTGGATTACAGATATTCCGGCATACAGGAAAGTGAGATACAGGGAGGTTTACAGAAATACGGATATACTCTTTTACGGGAATCAGAGGAATCTCGAATATGATATTGTATTAAGACCCGGTGCAGACCTGAATGAGGTGGCAATCAGGATTGAAAATGCACGGGATTTGAAGATGAATGAAAACGGGGACATAGAGATATATCTCTCAGGTGGTCTTATTATCCAGAAGAGGCCTGATATTTATCAGGAGATTAATGGTGTCAGAGTAGACATCAGCGGCAATTATGTTATCAGAAAGGATAAAGAGGGCTTTCTGCTTGGTTTTGATATAAAGGAATTTAAGAGGGAATATGCACTTGTGATAGACCCTGTCCTGAATTATTCAACATATATCGGAGGAAGTGGTGGTGATACCGGTCTGAGGATCGCACTGGACACCTCAAACAATGTTTATATCACGGGTTATACAAGCTCTTCGAATTTTCCTCTGAAAAATGCATATCAGCCCAGTAAGGCTCTTGCGACTGATATATTTATTACAAAGCTGGATTCTACTGGCAGCAACCTCGTTTATTCTACGTTTCTGGGGGGAGGCAGTGAGGATGAGGCTTGGGGGATAAAAGTCGATTCATCCGGAAACGTATATATCACAGGGAAGACAGACTCCAATGATTTCCCTGTACTTGGTGCATACAAGAGCAGTATAGGTGGCAGCTATGATGCCTTTGTTACAAAACTCTCATCCGGAGGAAATAGTCTCGTATATTCCACATATATAGGAGGAAGTAATGAGGATTACGGTGCTGATATTGCTGTGGATAACACCGGTGCTGTGTATGTGACGGGGTCAACAAAGTCACCAAACTTCCCTGTAAAGAATGCCTACGATTCAACCTGCGGAGCGGATGGAAGCAACAATTGTAATTACAATTCAGGGGTTTACTATCCGGATGCCTTTCTTCTGAGACTGAATACAGAGGGGAATGACCTGATCTATTCAACATTTCTCGGAGGGAGTAGTGAGGATTATTCAAGGCGTGTAGCAATAGATGGTTCCGGGAATGCTTATATTGCAGGTTATACGAATTCATCAAACTTTCCGGTCAGTAATGCCTATCAGGGAAGCAAGAAGGGTAATAATGATATCTTTGTTGCCAAGATCGGACCCAATGGTGATACCCTTATATATTCCACGTATCTCGGGGGGAGTGGTAGTGAGGAATTCGGTAATATATCGCTGGATGCATCAGGCAATCTTTATGTAACAGGCAGAACTTATTCGTCAGATTTCCCTGTCAAAAATGCCTACAAAAGCATTTTTTCAGGAAATTCCGATGTGTTTATTACGAAGCTCAATTCCTCCGGCAATGATATTTTATATTCAACCTATTTTGGCGGGAGTGGTGATGACGGGAGTTACGGCATAGTTGCTGATTCGGCAGATAATGTGTATATAACGGGGACAACTTCTTCTGCAAATTTCCCTCTGAAAAATCTCTTTCAGGGGAGTCTTAAAGGGGCTGTTGATGCTTTTATAACAAAACTCAATTGTGTAAGCAATAATCTTGTCTTCTCAACTTACCTCGGAGGAAGTAATCTTGATTATGCAACTGATATTGCTGTTGATTCATCAAAAAATATCTATGTCGTCGGTTATACGGTATCTACGGATTTTCCGGTTGTAAGCGCATATCAGACAGGAAATGCCGGTGGCACGGATGTCTTTGTGACGAAGGTTGCCGCTATTTACAGCCTCGTGGTCAATAAATCAGGGATAACAGATAATGTCATATCAAGTAATCCTGCCGGAATAGACTGCGGCGCTGACTGTGTGGGAGAATATGATACCGGTACTGTTGTGACTCTGACGGCAAGTATTAATGAGGGCTCGGTATTTGGCGGCTGGGGCGGAGATTGCGCTTCCTGCGGGACAAATAAGACCTGTCAGGTAACAATGAATAACGATAAAAACTGTACAGCAGCATTTAATCCCATACAACGTACACTGACAGTTTATAAGGCAGGTACTGGTTACGGTACTGTGAATACCGGGACAACCTGTACTCTTAGCTGGAACGGATTAGTTGGTACTTGTACCGTAAATTACGGAACAGTGATTTCACTCTCAGGTGTTGCAAATACCGGTTCAACATTTGTAGGGTGGTCAAACGGTGATGGTTCTGCTCAGTCCTGTTCCGGCACCGCGGATTGTGCGTTTAATATCAATTATGATTCATCGGTAACGGCAACATTCAATATAAACAAATATCTTATCACAGTTAGTGCCTTCGGAACTGGTTCGGGCGTTATCGATTCTGACCCGACAGGAATCAGTTTTAGTTATCCACAGAATAACACATTCAGCAGATATTATATCTATGGTACAAATCTGATCTTATATGCCAATGCCGATTTAGGGTCGACAGTAAGTTTCAATGGTAGTTGTTTAGCTTCGGGGGGGAATGAAACGGGAAATGGCACGGGTTCTGCAGTATGCACATTTAATAATCTTGATGAAGACAAGACAATTAAGCCGGTTTTTGCAAGGAATATATATACTATAACAACCTCAGCCGTTCCGCCGGAAGGAGGTACTGTAAATTGCTCTCCGAATCCGGTAGAACACGGGAATCAGTCAGTCTGCAATATAGATATAAATCCGGGATACATTTTATCTTATGTCTCCGGCAGCTGCGGCGGGAATTTAAGCGGAAAAGTTTACACGACAAATCAGATAACTTCCAGCTGCACTGTCGAGGCTCACTTCGATACGGCCGAACCTTATCAGCTGAGCATTATCAAAACAGGTACCGGTTCGGGGTTGGTCACAAGTGAAGATTTATTGATAAACTGCGGAGATAGCTGTGATGCTAAATTCGAGGCTATGAAAACAGTAAAACTGCATGCGGAGGCAGATGAAGGTTCAGTCTTCACTGTCTGGAAAAGGGACTGCTCTATCTGCGGTTCGAATGTAGATTGTAATATTACAATCAGCAGAGATATGATCTGTGAGGCAATCTTTGGCCGGGAGTCGAATACAGATGCAGGTGTTGATACGGCAGAGGATGTCTCTGTTGAGGATGCATTGGAAGATACATCAACTGCTGACATTGTAAGTGATACCTCTGATATAGTTGTGGATGCAACAGAGGATATTCTTTCGGATGGGGTGTCAGATGTAATGTCAGATACATCCCTGACGGATGCAATAAATGATGTTTTTGCGGATATTAAGACAAATGATACAGTATACATAGATAGTTTCGACGTTGAGAAGGATGCAGGTGGAAAGGGGAGTACGGAGGAAGATATTTATGCCTGCTCGTGCAGTCTGCTGGAGTAATATCAAGGCAGTATTTTAGAAGTTAATCGTCTTAATCCCTTCCTTGCAATTTTTCAATTATTGTAATAAATTATCCTTTCTGTTTTGGATTATATACCATACTGCTTAAAGGAGTTTTTTATGAAGAGAAAAGAAATAAAATTTCTGACTGATGCACAGCTGAAATCTGAGATTGAGAGGTGTGAGTTTTGTGAGGAGAAACCATGCAGAGAGGCCTGTCCCTCCCACTGCTCTCCCGCAGACTTTATTATGGCCGCAAAGAAGTTTTATCCGTCTGATTTCGAGAGAGCAGCTGCACTGATCTATTCGGCAAATCCTCTCGGCGGAATCTGCGGTGCTGTATGTCCCGACAGACACTGTATGGCGGCCTGTTCGAAAAAGACATTTGACAATCCGGTCAATATCCCTGCGGTTCAGGCAACTATCATTGAGAAGGCCAAAGAGATGGGTGCACTCCCCAGGTTCGATATGGCAGAGCCCAATTCGTTCCCGGTGGCAATTGTGGGTGGAGGTCCGGCTGGACTCGGAGCCGCGGCTCTCCTCGCCCAGATGGGGTATGAGGTCACAATCTTTGAAGAGTCAGGCAGTCTTGGAGGTATGTGCAATCTTATACCTGATTCGAGACTTGACAGGAGAGTCCTGAATTCCGACATCGAATTTCTGCTTTCGCTCGGTAATATAAAGGTAAAGAGTAAGACCAGAATCGAAAACGCAGAAACGCTTCTTGGCGAATTCAATGCAGTCCTTGTGACAACAGGTCTTGACAAACCGTTTAGTCTAAACATCAAAGGTATAGAAAATACAGTCGACTGGATAACTTTTCTGAGAGAGCATAAGAGACTGAAACTTAGGGGTAAGAATATCGCCATCGTTGGCGGAGGGGCCGTTGCCGTGGATTGTGCTATTGTTGCAAGAGAGAATGGTGCAAATCTGGTAGAATTATTTGCCCTCGAAAATCTCTCTGAACTTCCGTTGACCAAAAAGGAGTTTGAGGAACTCATTGAGTATAATATACACATTACAACCCGGACAAGACTTACTCATATTAAAAAGACAGGTAAAAAACTCTCGTTTTCAACTATAAAGGTCTTCCTGAAAGAGAATGAAAAATTTCATCCTTCACTCGTAAAAGATGTAAAAGGCTCGGAGCAGAGAAGGGATGGGTTTGACCTGATAGTCCAGTCAATAGGTGCGAGGGGTTCGTTTAATAAGGTCGAGAAGAAGGGAATCTTCTATGCCGGGGATTTAGTAAATGGTCCGAAGACAGTGGTCGAGGCGGTGGCGAGCGGGAAGAACGCAGCAATGAAAATTGATGCATATCTTAAGGGTGAGAGACAGATGAAGTTCAGAAAGGATTTCAAGAGTGTATATGTGCTGAAGGGGCTCGTAAAGACACCGGTTCCTGTGAATGCAAGGTTTTTCGGGCAGGATATTATATCTCCGTTTATTCTCTCGGCGGCACCCCCGTCCGACGGTTATGAACAGATGAGAAAGGCTTATGAGGCGGGCTGGGCAGGTGGTGTAATGAAAACTACATTTGACAACGTGCCGATTCATATCCCGTCCGAGTATATGTTTGCGTTCTCGAAATCCACCTATGCAAACTGCGATAATGTATCTGCACATCCGCTTGAGAGGGTTGCAAAGGAGGCTGAGAGGCTTGTAAAGGAATTTCCCGACAGACTTACTATTGTATCCACAGGAGGGCCTGTTACAGGGCACGACGAGGAGGACAGCAGGGTCTGGCAGTCGAATACAAAGAAACTTGAAGGGGCTGGTGTTAAAGCGATTGAATATAGTCTCAGCTGTCCGCAGGGCGGAGACGGTACAAAAGGGGATATTGTCTCGCAGGACCCCGAACTTACGGCAAAGATAATAGACTGGGTTATGCAGGTCTCAGACCCCGATGTGCCGAAACTCTTCAAGCTGACCGCTGCAGTTACTTCCATTTATCCGATTGTCAGTGCAATAAAGGAGGTCTTTGAGAAGTATCCGGGAAAGAAGGCCGGAATCACTCTTGCAAATACATTCCCGACACTTGCTTTCAGGAAGGGTGAAAAAACAAAGTGGGAAGAGGGTATTATTGTTGGAATGAGCGGTGAAGGGGTTCTGCCGATAAGTTACCTTACACTGGCAAACGTCTCGAAAATGAGTGTGGAGGTATCAGGTAACGGCGGTCCTATGGATTACAAGGCTGCGGCAGACTTTCTTGCGCTCGGGGTAAATACGGTGCAGTTCTGCACGATAGTGATGAAGTACGGATACGGAATTATCGACGACCTTATGATGGGTGTCAGTTATCTGATGAAGGCGCGTGGATTTAACTCTATCGCTGAACTCAGGGGTGCTGCACTGCCGGATCCGATAAGGCCGTTTATGGAACTGAGCTCTAAAAAGAAGATTTCTCAGGTAATAGAAGAATTGTGTCAGCACTGTGGCAACTGTACAAGATGTCCGTATCTTGCGATTTCACTCAATAGCAAAAAAATCCCCTATACAGACCCTGCGAAGTGTATCGGATGTTCTATATGTGTTCAGAAGTGCTTTGCCGGGGCATTGTATATGAGGGAGAGAACCGAAAAGGAACTGAAAATGCTAAATGAAAAATAGGGAAGGAGTTTTTTATGTCGATACTGATAAAGAACGGAACAGTGATTACACTCGGTAAGAATAACAGAGTACTGAAGAATCATTCTGTTCTGATCGAGAACGGAAGAATATTAATGATTGCCCCGTCGAAGAAGCTTATGGGCAGGTATACAACAGTAATAGATGCGGAAAACAAAGTGGTTATGCCGGGCTTTATAAATAATCATATGCATTTCTATTCTACAATGGTGAGAGGGCTCGGAAAGGCAAAACCCTCGAAGGATTTCAACGAGGTCCTGAAAAATCTCTGGTGGAGACTCGACAAGAAATTGTCTTTAAAGGATGTTTATTACTCTGCAATTGTTATGATGATAAATGCAATAAAGCACGGGACGACGACACTGATAGACCACCACGCAAGTCCGTTTGCAATCAGCGGCTCACTTTTCGAAATTGCAAAGGCGGCAACGATTGCGGGACTCAGGGTCTCCTGCTGCTATGAGGTCTCCGACAGAGACGGCAAAAAGGTCAGAGATGAAGGTATAAGGGAGAATGAGGAGTTCATCAGATGGTCAAAGAAGGAAAATTCGGAATACATAAAGGCGATGTTCGGGCTTCACGCCTCTTTTACTTTGAATGATGATACACTGGAGAAAGTATCGGATACCGGCAATAGTCTTGGTGCCGGGTTTCATATCCATTGTGCAGAGGCAATATCGGACGAAATGGATTCGCTGAAAAGATTCGGTATGAGAGTGGTTGAGAGACTGAATAAATTTGGGATATTAAATGACAAGAGCATACTCGCGCATTGTGTTCATATTGATAAAAAGGAGATGGACATAATTGCCAGAAGGGGTTCCTATGTTGCCCACAATCCTCAGTCAAACCTGAATAATGCAGTTGGAATTGCTGATGTGGTGGGTATGAGCAAAAAAGGTATAAAGGTTCTGCTTGGCACCGATGCAATGACAGTCAATATGCCCGAGGAACTCCGTGTTGCTCTCTGGACACAGCATCTGAGACAGAATAATCCGAGTGCCGGTTTTATGGAAGTTGCCCGTACACTTCTTTTTAATAATCCCGAGTTTGCATCAGAGCATTTTGGGGTCAGGCTTGGAGAGATTAGCGAAGGTGCTGTTGCTGATATAGTATTGATTGACTATATCCCGCCTACTGAGTTTAATGAGAATACTGTTTTGGGTCATATAATTTATGGTATATCTGAGGAGGTTGTTGATACGACCATCGTGGGCGGAAGGGTCCTGATGAAAAATAAAAAACTTAATCTGGATATTGATGAAGAGGAGATATACAGAAAATCGAGAGAGCTTTCGAAGAAACTCTGGGAGAGATTTTAGACTTTTTTGTAAAGTGAAAGAGAAAACAAAGAAGATAAGGCTTGATGACCTGCTTGTTGAAAGGGGACTAACTAAGGATAGAAAAGAGGCTCAGTCACTTGTTTTTTCAGGGGAAGTATCTGTAAATAATGAGACAATAAAGACTCCTCACCGCTTAATTGAAAAAGATGCAGAAATAGTCTTAAAAAAGAAGAGATATGTCTCGCGGGGAGGCGAGAAGTTAGAGGGGGCTCTCTCTGATTTCAATCTGGATGTAAGAGGGCTTATCTGCGCGGATATAGGTGTTTCTACGGGAGGATTTACAGATTGCTTGTTAAAACATGGCGCTATAAGAGTATACGGCTTTGATGTAGGATATGGGATTTTAGATTATTCCCTCAGAAAGGATAAGAGAGTAATCCTTTTTGAGAGGTGTAATTTCAGAAATTTTGATGTCTCTGTGATAGAAGATAAATTTGACCTGATTGTTATGGATGTGTCATTTATTTCGGTAAAAAAAATTATTCCCAATGCAGTAAAATTACTTAAAAAGGGCGGGTTGATGCTTATTCTTGTAAAACCTCAATTTGAGGCAAAAAGAGATGAGGTAAAAAAGGGTGGACTAATTGATGAACCTGAGACTATAAATTCTGTACTCAGTAATATTCAGGATTTTCTTACCTCTTTAGACCTTTTTGTTGTTGATATAAAACCATCAAGAGTCAGGGGCTCAAAAGGAAATCAGGAGTATTTTCTTCTTGCAAAGTCCTAATTTAGATATGCAATAAAGACACAATTATATAACTTAGGCTCGAATTTTTTTATTAAGTCTTCTTAGATACCCTATTTTCCATATATCCCCGAGCATCGCAAAAAGCTCATCTTGGAACAACAAACATAAAATTTTCTATTGACATCAAAAAAAAAAAAAATGGTATATTTTGTTATAAAAATGGATGGAAAGAGATTGAGAAAAATAGAAGAAAAAATTGATTTTGAAATAGGGAGGCAAGTTTATGAGATACTATAATTTTATTGTGGGGATTGTGTTCTTTTACTTTTTATTCTCTGGAGAGGCTAATGCATATAAAGAGTCAACTCATATGGATTTGGTAAAGCAGGCTATGGAGTTGATTGATAGCTGTAATAGCGAGTTTTGTTCTCGTATAAAGATGTTTTATCTGAATTCAAGCGAGGGAACAGATGAGAGTGATTCTGAACTCTTTGATGATTTTT
>DYEF01000094.1 GCA_020725805.1 Bdellovibrio sp. | reverse complement strand
CAAAAAAATATGGAGGACAACCCACCTTTCATAAATACGGGTATAAACCGGTCCAGTCCGTGCAGTCTTTCGGATATTATTTATGAAGATTATGCCATATATTGCAATATATATTTTCCCCCTCCGAGTACTTACATATAAAAGCATTAGCAAATAAATAGATAAACAAGAATAGTATTTTATAAGAAATGAATACCTTAATTATGGCTCTCGTTGGATTTTATGACGAAAAAGAAATTTTATGGTTTTTTATCGGGGTTATAGAGCCATTCGAATTCAAGCCAGCTCCCCTTTACCTTCTTTGCCTCATAAAGGACATCCGCACAGGATGCTGTATCGGGCATCCTTAGTGCCCTGAAATAACTATGTTTTTCATTCGGATGCTTAATACATTCTGTATCGTAAATAAGGCTCTTGGGATTTGCATCGATAATATTCTGTTCACTCCCGTGGTCCAGTAGTCCCTGTAGATGATTTTCGTCTACAACATTGATATAAAACTTAACCCACCATCGCTGAACATTATATACTTCACCCGTTAAAACCCCTGACATCATATTAGTCATACCCGGTTTTCCGTCTCTGTCCTGATCAATTATCCTCGGATCTTCCGGATTATAATGAGTAGGGAGAGGGTCTGTCTCCGGATTCTCCAGAACAGCGCCCCTTATTTCAAGCAGCCTGTCTGTCTCCATTATTGCACCTGACTTTAGCTCAGGTACAATCATCACTTTATGGAGATTTATTGGAATATTATCGGAATATCTTTCTGGTGTAATCATCCAGGCCAGATCCTGCCAGTTCGGATTATCGTCATTGAAATTCCTGAGTTCAATCGAACACCACTTTTCGTAAAAGACCAGCTGGTCACCCTTCTGAACAATCTTTACCAGAATGTAATTATTGGAGACGGTATCCTGCGAATTTACAAGTGGCACGTGTAACGTTCTCACTGCTGTATTCATCATAAATCCCCAGATTCCCTGATACTTAAATGCTGGTTTTGACGGATTGTTATCTCTACCCCAATCGATCCCTCCCTCCCTCAACACACATTCTCCAAATACCTCCTTGCCGACCTCAGCCTTCTCGTTCTTCTCCTTGTCAACACCGGACGGCAGTTCACATTCATACTGCCACCCGTGCAGATAGCAATCGAGGTCTCTGAAACAACGTCTGTAACAGACCTTTTCATCAGTCTTGCAATAAAAACCGCGGCCAACCCTTTTGCAGTCTCCGTCATCATTGCACTTGAGCACACAATACTCGTTTCTGCATATGTAACTCGTGCTTTTATAAACCTCCTGACACTCCGAATCGCTCTGACAGGGGATGTCCTTTGTAATTACACACTTTTCATCCTTGGTCCCCTTCCCGATACATCTGCCGCAGGGAGAACATTCGTAAATATTCTCTTCCTCAGGTGATTTGAGTTTGAAGACGCAGTCCTTGGAAGAAACACAATCTATTGAACAGACCTTCTTCTCCTCATCGCAATATCTCCCTCCGCCACACTCCATATCGAAACTGCAGCTCTGATAACCCAGCACATCCTCCTCCACTTTCAGGCCTTCACTCCTCTCGCATGAGCAAATCACAAATACAGTTAAAAGCAATAAGAGATACCTCGTCTTGATAAACATAAAACCTCCGCCCTCTTAGAAATAATAAACCAGATTTACACCAAGTGACAGAATAAATCCCCCTGCCTCGTATCCGGGAAATCCGGGATTATTCGTCTGAAGCCCCTTTGCCTCGAGCATAGGTGAATTCGAAAGAAGGGTTGTCGAATCATCCGGGAACTCATCGAGAATCAGCTTCGGGTCCTTATATGTGGTCCTCTGAAACATATAGAAGAACTGTGCCATACCGTTTAATGTAAATTTCCTGTTATAGAATCTGAAGTCATACCTGTGACCGAGTGAGAATGCCATAAGGTCATTGTCAACAAAATTGGTCCTGCCTGTCTGGGGAGGAACCGGTGTCGGATAATATGCAAAACCCATCTGAAATGACTTATTGCCGGAATAATCGTAATTTATGCTCCCAAGATAATTGAAAGTCCCGTCAAAATGGAATTTCTTCTCGGTCTCACTATCCATAGGATTATCGAGAACATACGGATGCTTGTTGTGCTGGTCCCTGTAGAGAGGCCACTCCTGATACATTACTGCAAACTGAGCAGTAAAATCCGATATTTTTGCTCCGATTCCTACTTCATACTCACGGGGCTCATAAGCTATAGCCAGAGGAAAGTTCTGGACCGCTCTCTTCGGAATCGTCTTGTACGGGTCCGCCTCGTGATAGTTCCAGAGGAGCAGTTCACCTGTTCCAGCTACTTCCACCCACGACTCGTCTCTGAAGACGAGACCTACCGACAACCAGCCAAGCGGTCTTAATACCAATCCTGCAATCGGTCTTATACCTGTCGAAATCTTTGCATCTACATTTGCCAGCGAATAATCCTGAACTGAGGCATCAGGGATATAAATAGCAAGATGAGTCTTTGTTGTAATGGTTATCTGTGCGGCAAGTCCCAGAGTAAGCTCAGGCAGTATATCGTACGAGGCACCGGCGAGTCCGGCGGCAATCTTCTCCCACTGACCGAATCTCGTAAAATATAATCTGTTGCTGAAGATCGCCTCCCTTTCATCATTGTAATGCGTCGACAGGACTGCTGCCTCGGGGAAGGATACGGGCAACTGGATTATCCCTGCGAGCTGAAACTTCGGGATATTGAAATTGTAGGCAAGTCCTATACCTATAAATGCGGTCGAATCATCTACCACTGTATTCCCTCTCTTGTTCATCAGTTCAACTGTCGGTAGCGTCTTGAAATTATTCTTCGAATTTCCGACATTCGAATCATAGATTGAAATCGGGACATCCGAATGAACGGGTTTATCCATCAGTCTGATTTTCATATTGGGGATATTGAGATTGAAATTGACCGAGAGATGATTCTTCAGACCGCCGATTAAGGCGGGATTTGTATAGAGCACCCCGACAGACCTTCCGTATGCAACATCAGAATTGAGGACAGATGCTGATTCCACGTCATACCCCTGAAACGAGAACTGATTTGCCCGGGCAGCAAAAGATAAACAAAATAGCACCAGAACAACAAAGACTCTTCTCATAAAATCTCCTGCCTTAAAAAGGATGATATTCTTTATACTAAAACTACCATTTTACTTATATAAAAAGTGTCACCCAAAGTCAAACAAAATGGAAAAGACCGGTTCTCACACATATTTTACCTGTTTCACCGGTTTTTGCCGTTAATAAAAACTTTCGCTTGATTTCATAAATAATTCATACTAAAAGGGTCTATTTGTGCGGTTAATATATTCACCGCTTTAATTAACTTTTTAAGGAGTGATTATGGAAAGATACCTTCTGCTTCTATCTGTTTTATTATCGGTCATCTTGTTTCAAAACTGTTCCGATGAAGAGAAGAGTCCGTTTGCTGATGCTGCAACCGACATATCCGCAGATATAATTCAGGATGCAGAAAATCCGGACAGCGGAACAGGTGTAAATACCCTCAGGGGTTACTTCTGTGAGTCGGACAAGGACTGCGATGAGAGCGAGGTATGCCTTGAGATGATGGGAATTACCGACAGGGTCTGTCAGCCCTCGGCATTCGTAACATTTATCGACAATACAACCTTTACAATAGATACAGCAGAACTCGAGCCGGATTTTGCACAGGACGAAAAGGGGAGACTCAAACCTGTAATCAAGGGATTCTCGAACATATCCTCTCCGGGAGACCCCGACCTGCCGTCAATTACACTCAATATACTCGTTCCTCCCGATACGGATATAAGCGGAATCAAACTTGTAATTATCGATGAAGAATCCTACGATGAAGAAGGGACTTACGATATTGCACCGGCAGGACCGGCAAACTTCAAGCCTGACACCGAGGGTGTGGCCACCTACGAAGACTGGATAAAGGACAAGGACTATATAATTGACGGTTACAACACAAAAATCTATTCGAAAGACGCCCTCTTTACGGAGGAGTCAGTAAAAGTTCTCCCCGCAAAGCAGATGAGAAAATGGCTCTTTGTGCCGGTCCAGTTCTATCCTCTCAGATACAACCCTGTAAAGAAGACGCTCACAAGGACAGGATTTATCAAGGCACATATTGAGGCGCCGAAAATTCAGGGAGCAACGCAGATAAACCTCAACAGGCTCCTTGCCGACAATCTCTTCGACAGTGACGCAGAGAAGGTCTTTGTAAACTACAGAATATCGAAGGAATTATATCAGTTGAAAAATCCCGAAATGATGCCTCCGCCTGCAGAAAAATACGACTATGTAATTATTACGACCTCAACTGTAAAAAACAACCTCAAACAGCTCACAAGTTTCGTAAATCACAAGCAGTCAATCGGTTATAAAGTCTATATCGCCGATGAATCCGTATGGGGGAGTACGGAAGGGAAAGACGGTCCCGAGAAGGTCAGAAACTGGCTAAAAAACAACTATGTAAATATGGGCATCCAGTACGTACTGCTGCTTGCCGACCCGAATGACACAAACGGACCTGCAATGAGAACCTGCTGGCCAAGGGCAAAGGAGAAGAAGGACGACTGGGAGAGAACACCCACAGACATGTACTACTCCGACCTGACGGGGAACTGGAATAAGAACGGAGACGAGCTCTGGTGTGAATACTACGGAGACTACACCAGAGGCGGAATCGACCTGACACCTGAGGTATATGTCGGAAGAATCCCGGTCTATTCGGGCAAATATACTGAAGTCGATACAATCCTTCAGAGGACCATAAAATACGAACAGTCAAAGGATATAGACTGGAGATATCAGGTAATGCTCCCGAACCCAATCTCCGACTATTCACAGGAAGAGGACCACGCCGAATCGGGAAACGGAAATGAAATAAAGAGGAACGGATTTACGGTCGACGGTGCAAAGTTTGCCGAAAGGATGAAGGCTGAGTTTCTGAATTCCCAGAACAAGTTCAGGACAACATCCCTCTACGAAAAGAGGGGGCCGGAGCCATCTGTATACAATCCTGATGTTGAATTTTCCGAACAGAATGTCGCCAATGAGTGGAAGAAGGGGTACGGACTCATCAGCTGGTGGGCGCACGGAAATTCGACCTCAGCGGCTGGTAAAGTCTGGAAGGCAGACACGAATAACGACAAGATCGCACAGCTCTCGGAAAAGGACTGGGAGGACTTTGCATATTCATCAATGCCCGATACCGCATTCAATCCCGAAAAACCTTCATTTACATCACAGGTCAGCTGTCTGAATTCGAGGCCGGACAGGAGCAATAACCTCTCATATACACTGCTCGCAAAAGGCGGTGCAATATCCGCAATGGGAGCAACCTCTGTTACACTCTACTCCCCGTCGTGGAGTTATGCTAATTCCAACAGAATGGATAATGTAAGTTTCGGATTCTATTACACCAGAAATATCAGCAAGAATTATCCCGCCGGAAAGGCACTTGCCCTTGTAAGGTCTATGTCATCTTCTCTGACCTGGCAGGACGGTTCTCTTATGAACATACTGAGTTTCAACCTCTACGGCGACCCGTCACTCTCGCTTCTGACTACATACACGCCTTCACAGACCACAACGGATACGACACTCAAAGACAGCGGTCACTCCTTTGACAAGAATGCCACATCGGGTACAGATAATGTCCTGAAGTGGTCTCTCTTCTATACCCTCAATGCCCCTAAGGGTAAGATCAGAATTACTGCCGAAATACTGAAAGACGGCTCTCTTCTCAAAAACACAGCCGGCAAAGAGGTTACGGCATCCGTAGAACACACCACAGACCCGACGATTGTACTGAAATACGACGGAGACAAACCGGATATCATTACACTGAAACTGGACGAACTCAGATTCCTCGGCACAGGCACATTCAATCTCAAATATCGCCTCAGATACACATTTACAGACGAAAGCGGAAAGACGAAAGAACTCCTGCTTACACCTGAACAATCCTTCGCAATAGAATTTAAGGCTACAAGTGGTGTGACAACTCTTCAGTCGGGGGTTGCATATAATGACAGCTTTGATACAAAGACCAAAGAGAAATTCTATAAATTTACGGCCACCTCAGAAGGCAGAATAAAGGTGGAACTCAAAGGTCCCTCTGCTGCAGACTTTGACCTTTATATCAAGGAAGGGACTATAGTCAGCTCATCCTCGTATGACCAGCGAGCCTATGGTTCAACCGCGAATGAAATAATCGAAATGGATGTAAAGGCTGCCGATTATTCAATACTGGTAAGCCGTTATTCAGGGAGCGGGGATTACAGCATTACTGTAACATTCACACCCAAAAGTCAGGATTATCCGGAACTCAGGCTCGGCGAGACCTCAACAGGGACATTGCCTGCCGTCTACAAGACCTTTGTTTATAAAGTAAATATCACAAAGGACGGAAAGTTCACCGCCCTTCTGGAAGCACCGACAGGTTCGGTAGTAGATCTGTACATCAAAAAGGACAAAGTCCCGACCACATCATCCTACTATTCGAAATCCAGCGGCTCAACCAATCTCCCTGAGCTTACAGCCACGGTCACCAAGGGGACGTATTATCTTATGGTCAGGACACGAAAGGGTAGCGGCAGTTATACAATACTCGGAGAGTTGAATTAAGGCAGTCTGTACTTCTATTTACCAGTTGGCTTTGTTTACTCTGTAAAAAGAGAAACATATATGTCGCTTATGGACTGTGGACTATGGACTGTCGTTTGTCGCTTCGATACACTCTGTGACTCAGCGACCTTTAAAGCACAGGGACGTTGAGTAGTGAGCAAAGCGAACATATCGAAATGCCCAACATAACAGTGGCTTCAGTATGCTAATGCTATTAAGCCATCTTCAATATTACAAGGACATTGAGTAGGCAAAGCCGTATCGAAATGTCCGATTTATGTGGTGGCTTCGATACGCTTCGCTACTCAACCACCTTAATAGCTCTATCGCCTTCAGCCTTCAGCTCTTCAGTGCTAAAAAACTATGGACCAAATATGCACCTGATTTTTGCCTGATAATAATATTTTGTGGAAAAAAGAGAGATTTGCTGATAAATTTCACAAAGCAATATCCTGTTTTAAAACAGGAACGGTTTTTGGTTAGTAATTAAAATAGCAACGGAGAGTTTTATGAAAAAATTCCTGATCATTACAATAACGATTTTTATGGTAACAATGGTTCTTTCCTGCTCTGATAGTAACCATAATGAGGCGAATTCCGACGCTGTAGCAGCTGAAGATACCAATCCGGCTGACACAGGCTCAAACAGATGCAAAGTCAAATCAGACTGCCAGAGCGGGAAATACTGTGATAAGGAAACCAATGAATGTAAGGAGGGTGATTGCTTTGACAATTCTGATTGCAGTGAAGGATATCTCTGCGACAAAGCCCGTCACTACTGCTATTTTTCGGGTTGCTCGAAAAATTCGGACTGCAAGGAGGGTATCTGCAAGAGAAATACAGGCAAATGTGTCGGATGTCTGGTAGATGCAGACTGTAAATCCGGAAACTGCAACAGTGCTCTCGGAATCTGTCTTATGAACAACTGTGAAGATGACAAGCTCGAACCGAATGATTCATTCTCACAGGCCTATACCCTCGAGAGCGGCATAAGAAAACTGAGACTATGTCCGTCTGACGACGATTATTTCAAGTTACACCTCTCGTATCAGGACAAAATCAGGATTCGTATTAATACCTCCTCAATCAAAACAATTCCTCTATATCTCTTTTCGGGAAAGGACCTCAGTAACCCGATGGCATATACACTAATAAAGAATTCCGGCGAACTCAGTATTCCCTCAATTCAGGAGCCGGGATACTACTATATAAAGGCAGAGGCATCCGACACCGAAATAAATTATGAGATAGAGGTAGAGATTACATCTCAATCAACTTCCTGCGAAGAGGATATCTTCGAAAGAAACGATTCCGAGTCATCGGCAAAGGAGATAACCTCCGGCATATATAACGAACTCTCTCTCTGCCCCGGTGATGTGGATTACTATTCCTTCAAATTAAACAAAGGTGACAGAGTTGAAATCAATGTGCCGGGAAATAATATAAAGGCGGAATTCTATGAATCGGGGATGAGCGGAAAGAATATAAACATAAACACAAAAAACAATATCGACATTGCCGGTTCAGATACCTTCTTTCTCAGAATTTATTCAGACTCTCAAAATACAGAAAAATATTCACTTGAGATTCTTATTCAGAGCAGTAATTCCTGCACTGACGACGGCTATGAGGAAAATGACAATATCTCAAACAATGCCGAACTCCCTCTCAACAAGGAGATAAACCTCCGACTATGCCCGTCAGATGATGACTGGTTTTCTGTCAGGACCTACGGGAGACCTACAAAGATACTTTTGACTTCATCCACAAATATATCGTTCGAAATCTATTCTCCGAATGACTCTAGTGAGCCGATTCTCTACTCTGATACTCTCGACCCGAATACAGAGGTTGCCGAATTCGAAAACCTGCCGGATACGATAATTATCAGAGTCCCCTCGAAGAATTCTTTGTTAGAATATAAAATCAAAGTCGTTACAGATTCGGAGCTTTGCTCCGATGACAGTTATGAACCAAACAACACAATATCAGGAGCAAAAAGAATGGAGGCAGGCAGTTATAACTCCCTTATGCTCTGCCCGCTCGATGAGGATTACTATTTATTCACACTCAACCAGAACGACAGAATCGAGATTGAAACAAACTTCGACAGTACAAAGGCCGATATTGACCTTGTTCTGTATGACCCGCTGCTTAAAGAATCTGCATATTCAATCACATCTACCGGCAATGAAAAAATCGATTATACGGCACGAATGTCCGGAAACCACATCCTTAATGTGTTTGCATGGGATAATGGCTCTGCTCCATATCAAATGAATGTTAAAGTAACAAAAAATCAGAGCTGCACGGATGACAGATTCGAAGAGAACGACTCGGTAATAACCGCAACAAAGATACTTTCTGATGAAATATATGGCCTTACTATCTGTCCCTCTGACTATGACTATTATTCGGTTACACTCAATAAGGGGGATAAACTTTCGACAGGAGTATTCTATACCGAATCAAAAGGGAAACTCTACTCCGCCCTCATCTCCTCCGACGGAAAGACCGTCTTTGCAACCGGTGAAAAGCAGAGCGGAGATATAGTGCTGAATATCACCGCGCCCTATTCGGGAGAATACATATTACTCGTAAGAGGAGCCGACAATACAGTAAAGAACGACTATGACATTCTAATAGATATTCAAAAAAACTCGGTCTGCATTGATGACAGATATGAAGAAAACGATTCTGCCCAGTATGCCCCTGCTGTTGCAAAGGGGGAGATCAGCCAGCTGGTATTGTGTCCTCAGGACGCCGATTTCTACAGGGTATATATGTTTTCGGGGGATTTAATCCTTGCAGAGGTATCTGTTACTGACTCATCAACGGCAGATTACTCTCTAACCCTTCTTGATGCATCAGGGAAGATTCTCGATGCACAGACTGGAACGGCAATCAGAAAATCAGTCATCTCGGAAATAAATGCGGCCGGCTACTATTATATCAGCATCAGAAACAACTCCGCTGCCAGATACAGCTATAAGATATCATTACAGGTCGACGGAAGCGGCGGAAAATCGGGGGACGAAGTCATAACCATATATCCGTTCGACACTCTCAATAAAGATAACCCACGCCTCTACGAATTGAAATATCTGCGGACCCCAATAGGAGCGATAGTCGAGAGTCTTTATGTATCACTGATACTGGAGCACAGGAGTCTGGGCGATTTGCTAATCACTGCCCAGTACTCCAATGCAAACGAGGAATATCTCTGGAACGGATACGGGGGAACGACCGACAAGGGATATGACGACGACAAGGAAGATGATGCAGATATAGAATTGTACAACAGGAGTCTCAATTCTGCCAAAGGGAAGAGTGCCAGTGATTCACTGCTGATAATGATTGAGGACATAAGCAGCACAAACGGGACGGTCTTTGCCATCGAGGGCAGATTATTCTGGAAGCTCAAATAATCAGTTCAGATTCTTTTCGGCAGACGAGGGAGGAATATCCTCAACATATAAACTGCCGTCGGCGGTCTTTTTTGCCCCCTTAACCATAAAATAAAGTCTGTTGAATATATTGACTTCACTTGTGCAGGAATCGAAATCCAGAAAGAGAAGACTTAAATCCGGATAGTATTTCTTGAGCACCTTTTCGACACCTTTGGAGACGATATGGTTTGCAATACATCCAAAAGGCTGCAGACTGATAACATTCCTGATACCGCTCTCTGCGTAGGATGAAATCTCTGCGGGGATGAGCCATCCCTCCCCGAACTGGTTTACGAGGTCAAGAATCCTTCTCGCCTTATATGCCTTGGTAAATATATCGTGAGATGGTGAATAGAATTTGTACCCCTTCAGAATCCTCTCGATTCTGCCTATATACTCATTCGCGATTACCTCGAGAATCGCAGCAAACAGATGCTTAACCGATGCCTTCTCGATATGGGATTTTGTATTGACTTTTACATTGACAAAAAACTGCATAAAGAAATCTGCGATCTGCGGGGCAACCACCTCGATTCCCTGCTGAGTAAGCCACTGACCAATATTGTTGTTGCTGAAGTCATTGTATTTGAGAAATATCTCGCCGACTATACCGATTTTCGGGACACTTCCGGATTTTGTCCTGATTCTGTTGAAGGCGTCTACGGCATTATTGAGAAGTGCCATAAGACCGTCGTAATTTGCCCTTTCAACATAGGGGACAGATGCCTGAATATATCTGTTGAGAACCGAAAGAGACTCGCCACTGCTGAACTCCCTTGCCACACTCGCATAATACATTCTTGAGAGGGCATCTGCATAGAGTCCCGAGATAAATGCAATCTTAATCAGTCTCTTCCAGTCGATATCAAATCCCGGCTGGTCATTATTTACATCCCCGTCAAAACCAATCGAGACTACAGGCACATCCCTGAAGCCGGCCGCAACCACAGCCTTCTTGAGAAGAGGGACATAATTGGATGCCCGGCACTGCCCCCCTGTCTGTGTAAGTGCCACCGCTACTCTGCCGTGGTCGTAATTTCCCTCCGAAAGCGCCTTTATCAGATCACCTATTACTATCGTCGCAGGATAACAGACCTCATTGTTCACATACTTGAGTCCGTATTCGACCGACCTGTAATCGGGCGGGGGAAGCACTTCAACATCTATGCCTGCATTCCTGAATACCGGAGGGACGAAGGGCGAATAGATATCCGAAAAATGCGGAACGAGTATCTTTCTTGCAGTATCCCTGTGTGTGAATCTTCTGGAATTGATGAAAGGTATCTTTTTGATTTCTGCTGTGTTCTTTAAGGTCTCTTTGAGAGACAATAGTCTCAGCTTGATTGCCCCCGCATTCGAGAATTCATCAACCCTTATCAGAAGATAGTAGTGTCCTCCCCTGTTTACTATCTCTTTGGCCTCGTCGACCACAAAGGAATCGGGTCCGCAGCCAAACGAATTTATCTGGATAAAGCAGGTCTTCATCGACTGGGAATTTACCCATTTTGCCGCCTTGATGATTCTGTTGATAAACGCCCACTGAGGTATCGCAAAAATCTCTCCAAAATCCACATTCTCGCTTTCGAGCGCGTCCTCCGTAATCGAGTCTATACCTATATCCGATACTATCTTTGCGACATTCTGGTTTATGAGCGGGTCTATATGATACGGTCTCTGGGCAAAGACAAAGAGCGGTCTCTCTTCACTTTTGCACTTTTCTATTATCTCTTTTGCCTTGCTGATTACATTCATCCTGTATTCCAGATAGGCAATCTGAGCGGCATCATATGCCGCCGTAAAGACAGGATATTCCACTCCCAGTGAACGCAGATATTCATAACAGGAGGATTTGAGTAAAAATTCATCCTTGAAATTGATTGGAGGCGAGTCGAAAAGCACCTGATAACGGGCATAAGGGTCTATAGCGCTCTTCAGGACGTCAGCATAGGAGGCGACTATAGGACAGTTGTAGGTATTTACCGATTCGGCGATATTCTTTCGCTCGTAGATAATTATCGGATAGAAGATGCGGTCGACCCCTTTCTCTATCAGGTTCATAATGTGGCCATGAGCAAGCTTTGCCGGGAAGCAGATATTATCCGACATTACCGTACCGAGTCCCTTTGTATAAATCCCGTTTGTGGAGACATCGGAGAGAACGACCTCGAACCCGCACTGTTCGAACAATTCGTTAAAGAAGACAAAATTCTCATACATACTCAGAATACGCGGAATACCTATTCTCTTTTCTCCGGTCTTCTTGCCGGCACGGCCGAAGAGAAGGCTGTTCTTGAATTCCACGAAATTAAAGCCTTTTCCGCTCTTTTCCGAACGGTTCGAATATATCTTTTCGCATCTGTTCCCGTTGTAATATCTGCCGTTATTCTCGAAATTATATCTCGTAATCTCACACCTGTTTTCACAGGCACTGCATCTGATATTGTCAATCCTGTAGGCCGTTTTCTCACAGTTATTGATATCAAAAACGGTATCTCTGCGGGTATCACGGAAGACCTCTGCCGCATACAAAGCCGCCCCGTACGCCCCCATCAGTTCCGGTGCATCGGAAATAGAGACCGCTCTCCCAAGCTCCTTTTCGAATGCCCGCAGTATCGCCAGATTCCTGAAGGTCCCTCCCTGAACAACTATATTTTCGCCGAGTTCCGATACATCCTTCAGTCTCAGCATCTTGAACAGACAGTTTTTTACGACGGAATAAGCCAGTCCTGCAGCAATATCCGAAACAGACGCCCCTTCCTTTAGGGCCTGCTTTATCTTTGAGCCCATAAAAACCGTACATCTCGTCCCAAGGTCACAGGGGGCTCTGGATTCAGAGGAGACAGCTGCAAAATCATTTATGTCTATACCAAGTGAATCGGCAAAACTGCTCAGAAACGAACCACACCCCGATGAACAGGCCTCATTTATCACGAGATTGTGAAGAAAGCCATCTTTGACAAACATAGCCTTCATATCCTGTCCGCCGATATCCAGAATAAAACTCACATCCCTGTTGAGTCTTCGCGCCGCCTTATAATGTGCCATCGTCTCGACTATCCCGCAGTCAATACCAAGGGCGGTGCGGATAAGTTCCTCTCCGTAACCCGTCACGGCACTGTAAATAATTCTGGGTCTTTCTGACGTCTTCTTGAAAAAGAGAGAAATCACAGATGAGAGTCCCTCCTTTGCAGCCTGAACGGGATTCCCGTTGTTTTTAAGGTATGCGTCTGCAATTATTCTGCCCTGATTATCAGTCAGGACGACTTTGGTAGTTGTAGAACCGGAATCTATCCCGAGAAAGACTCCCGAAAGGGCGTCCGAAAAATCCTCCGACCTGAGCTTTACGATATTCAGATTCTCAGCATAATCCTGAAGCTGATTCTCCCCGTCAAACAGAGGAGCAAGTCTTCTCCCGATATTATAATTGTAGTTATCAGATGACTGAAACAACCTCTTTAGTTCCGAAACAGATATCCGCAGGAAATCAGATTCAATCAGTGCCGCGCCCGTCGCAACGACGAGTTCACCCCGCTCAGGCAGACATATATCCGAATCCTTAAGATTGAGCACCCTCCTGAATGCATCGCGCAGTGCCGGAAGGAAAGACAAAGGTCCTCCCGAAAAGAGGATTTTCGGTTCTATATCACAACCTCTCGCCAGTGCATTCACAGTCTGAATGGCGACCGCCTGAAAGACGGAAGCACAGATATCCTCCATACTGTAGTGACGGCTTATCATTGTCTGGATATCGGTCTTGGCAAAGACACCGCATCGCGACGAAATCGGATAGAGTTTTCTGAAACTATTTGCATAATCATTCATCTGACTGTGAGAGATATTCAGAATCCTGCACATCTGGTCGATGAATGCACCCGTCCCGCCTGCGCAGTTCCCGTTCATCCTGATATCAGGCTGTGTTCTGGTAAAGAGAATCAGCTTCGAATCCTCCCCGCCTATATCAATCAATGCCTTCGATTCGGGATAGAATCTCTTCACCGTCTCGCAGGACGCTACGACCTCCTGCACAAAAGGTATTCCGAATCTCTCCGAAATCCCCATTCCGGCAGTGCCGGTTATTCTGACTGCAACCGTTCTGTCACCTATTTTTCTGTAAATAAGCTCTGCAAGTTCATTCAGGGTCTTCAGAATCTCGGTGTTGTGTCTTCTGTATTCGGAGAAAATAATATTGGCATTATTATCAATAACCGACACCTTGGCGGTGGTCGAACCGACATCCAGACCGACAAAATAATCTATATTGTCCATCTCGCACACCTCACGGTATAATCAAAAGATAATTCACACCATTAAACTATCGAATCAAAAATACAGTAAAAGTCTTACAACAATTGCAAAGTAATTATAGTTTGTCAAGAATTAAGGAAACTCAAGAAGCAATGCTTACTCTTCCTTGAAGAAAGGGGACCAGGACGGAGTAAAGCACTCACCCTTACCTGATGATATTCTCTTCTGATTCAGTCCTTCTTTTGTCATAATATAGAGTTGGGAAGAACCGGACCTCGTGGAGGTGAATACAATGTACTGGCCGTTGGGAGAATATGACGGTTCCATATTATTACCCTGATCCTGAGTAAGCCTCTTTATTTCCAGAGTAGCCACATCGATATAGAAAATATCGAAGACATTCCGCTCGTCCCTTGCAGTAAAGAGAATCCTGTCACCTTTCGGTGACCACTTCGGAGTCTGATTATAAGTCCCCTTGAAGGTAATCCGTTTCTGGTCCGAGCCGTCAGAATTCATTATATAAATGTGAGGGTTGCCGCTCCTGTTCGAGACGAAGGCAATCTTCTTTCCGTCAGGTGACCAGCTGGGAGATGAATCTATTCCCCAGTCCTTTGTAAGTCTGGTAAACTTGTTCGTTGCGGTATCCAGAACATATATCTCTGAGTTATCGTCCCTCGAGAGTGTCAGGGCAATTCTTCTGCCGTCAGGGGAATACTGGCCGCCGACGTTCAGCCCCGAGAAATTCGAAATGACTTTCGATATCTTCGATGAAAGAATGAACTCGAAGAGGTCAGGATTGTGATTAACAAAAGATGTATAGAGTATCGAACTCCCCTGCGGGTGCCAGGAGGGAAGAATATTTATTGACCCGTTCGAGACGAGCTTCTGCTCATTTGCACCGTCGATATCAACGATATTGATACTATGTTCCCCCATATATTTGCGGACGAATGCTATCTTTGTGAGGAAGATTCCCTTTTCTCCGGTATAGAATTTGTAAACCTCATTTGCAAAACTATGGGCAGCATTTCTTATCCTTGCATCCTCAAAAGGATACACCTTGTTCATAACCATCTTCTGGGTACCCACCTCAAAGAGCCTCATCTCCACTCTCAGCTTTCCGTTTTCCTGTGTTATAAAGCCCTTGATAAGTCCGTCGGCACCCACATCGGCCCAGTTCTGGAACTGAATGGTCTTGTCACTGAACCCCTCCTTTATTGTGTCTGCTGTAAAGGACTTGGGTGAGATAATCTTGAAAATGCCGGCCAGTTCGAGGTCGAAGCTGAGTGTATCATTAAACTCCTTTACATCATCTGCATTCTCGCCCAATGGCAGAACGGGCACAAAAGCTATCGGATACGGCTTCATATCCGGATTGTTTATATCCAGATACTGCCTTGCGCCTGTTATAAACAGAAATATTACTGCAAAAATTACTGCAAATCTCTTCATAAGACCATTTCTTCTAACATATATTTTTGAAGCTTGTCAACATAAAGCAACGTGCACAGGCAAATAAATTTTAAATTCTGTCCCTTCGCCAACTACAGAATTGACTTTTATATCGCCGTTGTGTTCCCTGATTATTCCGAAAGATATCGAAAGACCAAGACCTGTGCCACCCGAATCGGCCTTTGTAGTAAAAAACGGCTCAAATATCTTCTGGATGTTCTCAGATGGTATCCCTTCTCCGTTGTCCCTTACCGAGACGAAGGCGAACTCCCCCTCTGTGCCCACATCAACAGTCACGCACCCGTCACCCCTTCCCTTCCTCTCCACAGACTGCATTGCATTCAGGAATATATTCAGAAAGACCTGCTGAAGCTGGTTTGCATTGCCATTGACAACTATCTTTTCTTCCCTTTTTTCATAGACGAGTTTTATCTTCTTCATCATCATCTGGTGATTTACAAGTCTGATGGTATTACCTACGACCTCCTGAAGGTTAAGCGGGGCCTTCTGATGTCTGTCCATTCTCGCAAATTTCAGCAGGTCCTCGAGTATCTGCTTGCACCTCAGGGTCTCGTTCTCGGCAATCCTCAGATATTCATTTACCTTCTCGTCCTTCTCAATCCTTCTGGCAAGCTGAATATATCCGAATACCGATGTTAAGGGATTCTTTACCTCGTGTGCAATGCCGGCCGAGAGCTGACCGAACGCAGACATCTTCTCGGCCTGAACCAGTCGCATCTGTGACTCCCTGAGATTTGCCTCTTTTTCCCTCAGGTCATCCACCATTTTATTGAAGGCCGTTACCGCCTCACCTATTTCATCTGACGGCACAGGAAAATCAATCTTCTCAAACATCCCCTTTTTAATGAGCTGTGCCTTCTCCTTGAGCATAGTCATAGGTCTCGTAATTCTTCCGGCCACTAAAAATCCGATTATAAGGAAGAAGGCCAGAGAAAAAAGTCCTGCAAGAAGGATGCTGTATCTGAGCGAGACAATGGCGCTCTCAAAAAGCTCCCGTTTCACCGCAATTATAACAGAAAGCGTGTTCTTCGGGTCAACCGAATATCCGAGGACATATTCTTTATATACAAAGACTCCTGACGGGGATTTCGATACTATCTCATTAGTCTTCTTTCTGACCTCATCAATATCCATACCGGCCGTATTCCCCGACATATATACCGAATCCTTCAGAAAGAGCAATACGGTTCCGGGCAATAGATCCCTTTCACCGATAATCTCGGGGAGATAAAACCTTGCAGAAAAAATGCAGTCTCTGCCTTTATTGTTGAACAGAACATATCCGTCCTGTATTACAGACTGCTCATCTGTATCTTTGCCCTTTGACCAGTCATCATTGCCGAACTTCACTGTAATATTCGATTTTGTGAAATAGACACCTTTGACTTCACTGTTGGTCCTGAGATATTTTTTTATAAAATCCTCGACATCCTTAAGCCCGGCAGACCTGCTTTCGGTCATAATACAGAGGCTATCCGATAGAAAATCAAGACTTTGTATAAGACCCGAGACTTTCTGTTTAATACCGGCAGACCTGTGCTCAAGATATTCATTAATGAAATTTCTCCTGTCACCTTCCACCACACGTATGCCATAAAGATAACTCAGCAGCATTGTCGTACTTACTATCAGAAAGAGAAAGAGAAATATTTTCAGTCTGAAATTCATTTTCCGGGTTTGATGCCGTCTGACATTACTGTCTTTTCAATGTTTCTGATTTCTTCGTCAATCCCCCTGAGATTCTTTTCGATATCCTCAAGTTCATTCAGATATTTAACAATTACTTTTGGATTATCCAGTTTAATAACCTCCATAAGAAGGGCCTCCTGAATAACCCTGAGTTCCATAAGCAGTCTGCTCAGTTCATCCAGTTTTCCGTAAATCTGTGCATAATTCTTGACCTTCTCGGGGTCTATACTTTTTCTGGTCTTGACTATATGCTCCATACTCCTGTCTATCACCTTCTGAATATCACTTAGCCTCTTCTGCACCATATCTGACTTATTCTCATTCGTTTTCTCTGCCGGCTGAACGATTTCATCCTGTTTTCCGGAAAGTTTGGGCGATATATCCTTCACCTTCCTTCTCCCTGTCCCGACCTTTTCATTGTGCAGGGGTCTGGCAGAGATTCCGAACGAACACCTTGTGCTTATACGCCTGCCGTTTAAGAGAATCTCCCACTCATAACTCCCGTCTTCAAGTTCAACCTGCCTGCTCTCCTCGTCCTCTATAAGTATCTCCGAGTGCTCTGCCTTGTCTCTATATATTTTCAAAAGACCTTTTCTCTTGCCGTTCCACCTGAATACAGGGTTGTTAATGGATAGTATCTCATTCTCACACGGATACAGAAGTTCTGTTAAGTCTTCCTCATTTTCATAAACGTCACTTATATCTGCCTTACTCAACTTCAGTCGGGATATCTCCTCCGTCTTCAGTTTGCCTCCACTCAGCCTCTTTACCGTTACCGTCCTGCTGGAATCTCCACCTTCTTCTACCGCTATATCGCCATTGAGGATTACAAGTTCAACAGGCATACCCTCATCCCTGTCAGGGCGTCTCTTTTCGATCTTTATGAGCGTATTTTCGCCTATCACAAGTTTGTCATCCTCAATCTGAATTACTGCCGAGGAATTTTCGGCCGTCCTGATATAATCGCCACCGAAGACAGGAATCTTTTCGGCCGCCTTCGTCCACACAAGCGACCTGAAATTCTTATAATAGACTGTGTTTTTTACCGAACTTATAAAACCCAGACCTTCATTATTCTCTTTCTCTCTTCCGCAACTGAAGTCACAACCGGTAAAGAAAGAGATAGCGAACAGAACAAAAAATATTCTATCTAATGTCTCTTGCAAGGCACACCCTGTTCTTCCCGTTGTTCTTGGAATAATACATAGCAGAATCTGCTGCAGCAAAGAGTTGCCTGAAATCACTTCCGTCATCAGGGAAACAGGCGATTCCGACGGAGGCCGTCGTCGAGATATCGTTGCCCTCAAAATTGATCTTGAGTTTCTCGATATTCTCCCTTATTCTTTCCCCTACACTCTTTGCTGACTCATAATTAAGTTCATCTGCAAAGACAAGATATTCATCTCCTCCGAAACGGGCAACAGTATCGCTCTTTCTCACCATACCCATAAGGAGGTCGGCCACAGACTTAATAAGCATCGAACCGGCAAGATGACCATATCTGTCATTTGTTGACTTGAGAGAGTCCAGGTCCAGAAGAATAATGGCAAAAGTACGGTTGTACCTCTTGGCCCTGATAATCTCCTTCGTCACAAACTCATTCATAAAACGCATATTATATAAACCGGTCAGGTCATCCGAAACCGACAGCGAGTGCAGTCTCTTATTCATCTCTTCCAGCTGGAAATTCTTCTGGGAGAGTTCGCTTAAGAGCTGCTCATTCTGAATCTTCAGATTGATTGAATCGATTGCCCTTACAATCGATTTTTCGAGTATCTGCAAATCAGAGAACGGCTTTAAGAGAAAATCATAGGCTCCGTATTTAATAGCCTGTACCGCATCCTCGAGAGATGCATTTCCGCTTATCATCAATACCTCGAACCTTCCGCCCCTGTTTTTCAGTTCCCTTAAGATATCTATTCCGTTTCCGTCACCGAGGTGAATATCGAGCAGGATTATATCCGGTTCATACTCCTCAAAGGTTCTTATACACTCCGAGGCCTTTTGGATACTCTTGATCTGAATCTCGGGATTGATTGTTGCTATAAAATCCGACAGAAATTTTCCTACATATACTTCATCATCCACTATCAGGATTTTCATATCGCCGGCATTTATTCAATCAGACTGCAACTACATCCGGAAACAGCCTCGGCCTTTCCGCCCCTGATGCTCGTAGAGATACCGGAACTGTATGCAGGTTTGATATCCCTAATAGCAACTTTCTGGGTCGCAACATTGGATGCCTCGTCCATAGCCCTGATAATCACATACTCGGCACCCGGCATTACAGTAATTTCGCTCTTATCTGCCCTGATAAAATCTGTTCCGTTAAATGAGTATTCAATCATAATTTTGCTCTGGGGTGATACAATATCATTTGCCTTTACGAATATGGTTTCCCCGCTCTTTTCAAGCGAGAGTACCGGCGGAGTATAATCGGCTATAACCAGAAGAGGTTCTGAAATACTCCTGTAAATCCCACTCCCCTTCTTCCTGTAACGGATATCAATCTTATACTTTGCCTCAAAATTCGTCTCTGGGACTTTAAGTGCTATCTCCTCTCCCTGCATAAAGAACGACCACAGACCCTTATTGATTCTGAAGGAGTATTCGTAATCACTGTTGCTGTTCTTAAAGAGAATCCTTCCTCTTTCCACGGACTTTACCGTAACTGATGGTGTAAAGTCCGGTGCCGGCGATGTCTGCGGCGCGAGGTCCAGATCTGCAAAGATGTTAAGGAACTTATAATAACAGGCAGGTGCAGACTCGTTGAAGTCGTTGCAGGACGGATTATTAATGGCATCATACGGCACATCCCCGGATATACTTCTGATCTTGAGCACAAAACCCTGAAGGTCCGGAAGTTCGAACCCGGAGAGGCCTGCACCGCCTAGAAGCGGACCGACAAGTGTGCCAATCAGAGAACTCAGCTGTTTTGCAATATCCTCGGGTTTTTCGGCAAGCAGCTCGGAGTTCGATATTACGATATTCTTGATGGCATTGGTCAGGTCTCCCAGCACAGGGACGAGCTCCACAACTTTAATGGTTTTATTCGGGTCGTTTGGATCAGGTTTTTCCTTCTCTGCAACGTCGAGCGCAACGGGGAGTTCAAGATCTGCCGTGAGTGTAAAGATACGGGTATACCGGTCATAGACAATGGCATAAAAATCAATCGATAGCTGCGGAATTGTGAGGAGAATCAACGGTCTGAAGATTTCTTTCTTGTCGCCATTGATTTTCAGAAGACCTCTTCCTATTTTGACTTCGGGGGCCTTATTTGGCCTGAGTGAAATCAGGACAGAGGTATTCTTTCCGTCAGTCAGGTCTTTAAGTGACGGCAGAAGCATCGAGAGAACTCCGCTTGTGAGCTGCGGAACTGTTGCCGAATCGATATTCAGACACAAAAGTCCGGAGTTGAAGGCATCCCAGAAGAACTTTCTGAGGAAGTATTCATTGATTCCGATACCTGCCATAAACGGGACCTCCGGACAGATTCCGTTTGCCTCATCCTTGATACAGATACCATACTTTCCCGAGCAGGTGGCATCCGAAGGGCATACAGGATTATTCGGGTCGCAGCTCTGACAGATTGCGGCACTGTTCGAAAGGCTTAAAAGAGGAATCGCCCCGCCGTCAAGTTTAGGCGGCTCGGTCTCCGGGACACACATATTTCTCTCCGCATCCGTCCCGCCTATTACCTGAATATCTATACCCTTGTCCCTGATCTTGGGAGGATATGGCGGAAAATCTCCTGCAACCGCATACAGGTCGAGACTCGCCTTGAGTCCGGGTGCAAAATCCTTGAGCATATCAGAGAGGTCGAGCCGGCCGATTGCACCGAGAGGTTTTGCAACACACTTATTGGTAGAGGCGGCCACGCAGTAATCGCCTCCGTTATATTTCTGACAGGTCGAACCTTGGGGACAGGGCGGGTCATTCTGCCCGCCGCAGGCCTCACAGGCATTTTCGGCGATCATAGGAGGTATCTGTTCTGCCAATTGCTTCTTGATATCAAGCTGCTTGATTATCAGATTTTTGATAAAATCCCAGTCTGCGATATCACAGAGAATACCACCGTCAATATTTATATCCTTCCCTTCAATGGTTACATCCAGTTTATCAGCCGGCAGGTCGAATGTCATAAAATTGGTAAACGGGTCATCGAAGAGCTTGATCTGTGCCTTGATATCCTTGTTTTTGATATCCGCCGATATATCGCAATCTGCGTAAATACACCAGATCATTTTATAACCGGCCTTTATCGCAATCTTGGTCGTCTTGAGATTGGCATTGATTGTTGCACTTATAGTATCGGGGGCTGAAAGTTCAAGTTTGACGGAGTTTATAGACAAGGTGGCCGAGCAGTTCCCGTTTTTGCATATCTCGACCTCGCATCCGCCATTGCTGGACTTGGAGTATGGTATCGGGAATGTAAGCCCCTGTCCGCCTGTCTGGTCGGCAAGAAACATCTTAAGGATATCCGCCATTTTTGTAGTAAGGAAATTTACTGCATTGGACGAGAGTCTTGCCTGCACAGCATTTGGTATCTTCTTTTCTGCCTTAAATCCCATATCAGGAGGCTCCCCGCCGGGAATCGGCGCCATGCAGGAACAGGATGAGGATGAACCACAACCTTTGATAAAGAATGCACCGAGCAGCGAAATCATCAGAACATAATATATTATTCTTCTGCTTTTCATACAAACCTCCTGTCAACAATACATTATATCAAAACTGTAATCCAAATGCACCAAAAATATTATACCAGCCTGAAATTGCGTCCTTTATATACTTTTGCATAAACAGAAGAGACGCCGGTGCAACGGGAATCATACCGGCATTTCTTACATTCAGCAGATTTATATCTGAAACCCGGTTCAGTAAACCTGAAAGCGGTCAGATACCTTACAGAAAGAGACGTTTTACCGAAAGAAAAAATCCTGTGCAATCTCCGGTCTGTAAATGCGCAGACCGGCGGGCAGCAATCTCCACCGAACGAACCATATTTTATACCGGCTTTCTTTCATCTGAAGTAAGTCTTTTGAAAAATCATTCCCGCCTCAGGATACTCAACCCCGTACTTCATCAAAAAATTCTCAGGAGTCCCCGGAGAAAGGGTTGAAAGATTTACAGAGAGAGATTTTCCGAACTCTTTTAATACAAATCCCGGGATATTGTCAAAATCCTTAAGGCTCATTCCGGTCAGAATTATGTTGAGACACACCTTTATACCGGCATCAAGAAGCGAATGAATCCCTCTTATAGCAGACCTGAATCCGTCTCTCTTGCCTGTGAGCCTGTAATAATCCTCCTCGTTCAATGCCGGCAGACCTACAAAGGCAGACCTGACATTATTTTTCACAAGATTCATTGCATTCCTTCTGTTTATCAGGGTTGCATTTGTCTGAAGATTCACATTCCTGACATTAAAGAGTCTTACCAGATCAGAGAGTATCTCAAAAAAATCACTCCTGACAAGCGGTTCTCCGCCTGTTATATTAAGGAAAATATCGCTCTTTTCGGCAACAGATTTCAGCCTGTCCTTCAGGGAATCCAGAATAAGGCTCTTGGGCGGTATACCGAAATCATCTCTTGCGAAACAGAAACCGCACCTCAGATTGCACAGGGATGTAATTCTTATCAGTACCTCTTTCTTACCTCCCTTTTTATTATCCCAGTCAAGAACCTGAATGAGCCTGTCTGCGATATTATTGTCTGACATAATGACCAAAATTAGCATTTTTTTTGACAATATTCAATCTTGATAGATAATTAACATACGGTTATGGAGAAGTTTGAGGCAAAATTCTTTTCAATGGCATTAAAATTAGGCAGGATGGAGAATGTCAATTTCATCCTGTATGTCACCGAAAATCTCGGAGTCGTAAAGAGAATATCCGTCAAAAGACTGAAGGACAAGCTCATACTTGCATCTACCCAGACCGAAAAGCTGAACAACCTCACTATGAAGGGGTTCAAGTGTGTCAATCTGCCGCCTTTTGTATTTTCGAGACAGGAGCTCGTAAAGATAGCAATGGCCTCCGCCATAACAGCAGGCTTTCTCAGGACAGGGCACAAGGTGCTTTGTATAATATCCCGCAAGGCAAATGAACTCGTAGACACAGTAATATTCAGAAGTGTCGGAGAGGGGACAGACGAGAACGTCTCATACGAATTTCTGAAGAACACGAATATTCCGGCACAACTGATGGAGATAATGATAGAACTTGCCGTCCAGATAGGCTTTCAGGGTTACGAGGGCATAAACATCGGCACCCTTTTTGTCATCGGAGATACCGAAAACGTATTGGCGAGAAGCAAGCAGATAGTGCTGAACCCCTTTCAGGGATACTCTGAACAGGAGAGGAATCTGTACAATCCGGAATTCAGACAGGCAATAAGGGCATTTACAATGCTCGACGGGGCATTTGTAGTCCGTGAAGACGGTGTTGTCCTATCAGCAGGTAGATATCTCGAAAGTTCAGACTCCAATATAAAGGTCCCGCTCGGGCTCGGCTCCAGACATTCTGCCGCTGCAGCAATCACAAAAGAGACCCGAAGTATAGCCATTGTCGTATCAGAGACTTCAGGAGCGGTGAGAATATTCAAAGACGGTCAGATGCACCTCGAGATTCAGAGTAAGAACAGAATATTGTAGTTCCAATATAAATTTCATAAAAATATACGAGTCACATAAAAAACATATTGACAACAAGATAATATTTTTCAGCAGACATAATTAAAGATTTGCACAATTAACTGTTATAATATTATAAAAAATTTTAGTTTAACTACAGAAATTTTATATCAATAGATTTAATTGGGTTTTCTTGTTTTCTCTCTTAACTCTTCAAGCCTTTTTAGTCTGTTCTGGTATCTCTTTATCTTCTCTGGTTCGTTTTTGTAATTCTCTATCGCTCTTTTGGTTATCTCTATCTCACTCTCAATGTATCTTGCCATCTCTTCACTTTTGATATTCCCCGTTACTTTATCCACAAAT
>DYEF01000093.1 GCA_020725805.1 Bdellovibrio sp. | reverse complement strand
TGGATAATAAACGAATTTTCTCTTGCCAACCCACTTTCATAGATGACACCCTGCAGCACTTTTCTGCCTGACACCCTGAATCTCTTTCTGCATACCAATTATTAACCAAAAAATTTTACATCGCTTAATTATTGTAATATATTTACAGGCCTTGATATGGAGTAGTTCTATGAAAAAAATCAGAATGGTGCTCCCGAAGGGGAGAATGTTCGAGAATGTTCTGAATCTGCTCAGAGAATCGGGTATCATCGTAAAGACCGACGAGAGGTCTTACAGACCGTATGTAAATTCCGATTTTCTTGAGGTCAAACTGATGAAGGCACAGAATATCCCCAAACTTATTGAAATCGGCTCACACGATGTAGGTTTTACAGGTTATGACTGGATAGAGGAGACGGGCTCCGATGTCGGGGAACTTCTGGATACCCGTTTCGATACTGTCTCGATTGTATCTGCTATCCCTTTAGGTCTCAGATTAAAGTCGGTGCTCTCAAAGAGGAGGATAATTGTTGCTTCCGAATATGAGAATATCACGAAGGCTTATCTCAGAAAGAGGGGCATAACCAATTACATATTTGTAAGGACTTTCGGGGCAACTGAGGTTTTTCCGCCGGAAGATGCGGATATGATAGTGGATAATATGGCTACGGGGAAGACGATCAGGTCAAATAATCTGAAAGTTCTGGATACCATCCTGAAGTCGTCGACGAGGTTCATTGCCAACAAAAAATCTCTCAAAGATCCCTTTATTGCATCGAAACTCGGTGAGATGATACTCCTGTTTGAATCCGTAATCAACGGTCAGCAGAGGGTAATGCTCGAGATGAATGTCCCGAAATCACGGTTTGATTTTATTGTAAAAAGGCTCCCCTGTATGAGGTCTCCTACAGTTGCCCCGCTCTATGGTGAAGAGGGGTTTGCAATCAAGATTGCTGTCAAAAAGGATGAGGCGGCAAAACTGATTCCGAAACTCAAGAAGTGGGGTGCAACCGATATACTCGAATACTCCATCAGGAAGGTGATTATATGAAAACGGTAAAGCTGAATAGGGTGACACGGGAGACAGATATCGCTGCGGTATTGAAACTGGACGGAAGTGGTGTATCCGATATTCATTGCGATATAGGATTTTTCCGGCATCTTCTTGAATCCTTTACAAAGCACGGATTATTTGACCTCTCTCTCAGAATATCGGGAGATACCGATGTCGACCAGCATCATACAGTTGAAGATACCGGTATTCTTCTGGGACAGGCATTCGCAAAGGCGCTTTCGGACAAGAGAGGCATAGCAAGGGCAGGTTTCTTCATATTCCCTATGGATGAGGCGTTATCCCTTGTCTCGGTAGATATCTCCGGCAGACCTTATCTCTCATACGATTTGAAATTCAGGAGCAGATTTGTCGGCGAACTCGAGTCGGATGTAATAGAGGATTTCTTTGCCGGTTTTACAAATGAACTGAAATGTTCGCTGCATATAAAGAGTCTTTCGGGACGTTCCGACCATCATAAGGCAGAATCTGTATTCAAGGCATTCGGCAGGGCACTCAGAATGGCTGTAATGAATGCAAAGAAAGGTGTTCTGCTCTCTACAAAAGGGGTCTTATGATAGGCATCGTGGATTATAATGCGGGGAATCTCTTCTCTGTCATAAACAGCCTGCGCTTTCTGGGGTTTCAGGTCAGAATATTAAAATCGCCCGCTGAACTGGCAGGGATTGACAGACTGATTCTCCCGGGAGTAGGTTCGTTCGGGGCTGCTATAGCAAATCTTCAGAGAAGCGGATTTTCTGATGCCGTCATAGAATGGATTGCTTCAGGCAGACCTTTTTTGGGAATCTGTCTCGGACTTCAGTTATTATTCGAGACTTCCGAAGAGTCGGACGGCATAAGGGGGCTGTCTGTTCTGAAGGGTAGTGTCAGAAAATTCAGGACCAATAAAGTCCCTCAGATCGGATGGAATCTGGGAAGAGTTTTTGGCAAATCGGCACTGGCAGAGAGTCTTGGGGATGAATATTACTATTTTGTACACAGTTATTATGTCTGCCCGGAGGAGGAGATTGCGCTCCTTAAGACAGAATATTCGGTAGAATTCGTATCAGGAATTCAGAAAGATAATATAGTTGCTGTGCAGTTTCACCCCGAAAAGAGTTCATATGCGGGGTTGAAGTTTCTTAAGAACTGGGTGGAGTTATGCTGACGAAGAGGATTATCCCCTGTCTGGATGTCTTTGAAGGAAGGGTAGTAAAGGGTGTGAATTTCAGAAATCTCGAGGATATAGGAGACCCCGTTGAACTTGCCAGATATTACAATGATGAGGGGGCAGACGAACTTGTATTTCTGGATGTGGGAGCATCATATAAGAGCAGAAATCTTATGCTTGATGTTGTCAATGCTGTCTCTCAGGTCGTCTTTATCCCGATATCAGTAGGAGGCGGAATACGGACTGTTGAGGATATACGCAGCGCTCTGCTTGCCGGTGCAGACAAGGTCTCGTTTTGTACGGCCGCACTCGAAAGACCGGAACTGATCAGGGAAGGTGCTAAGATATTCGGTTCACAGTGCATTGTTCTCTCGGTAGATGCAAGAAAAGAGGGTGAGAGGTATGTTGCATACAAATACGGCGGGCGCGAGAGGTCAGACTGGGATGTAATCCGGTGGATAAGGTATGCAGAATCCCTTGGTTGCGGAGAGGTTCTGCTGAACTCCATAGACAGGGACGGAACGAAAGAGGGATACGACCTTGAACTTCTAAAGACGGTCTCCGAATCTGCAGGGGTACCTGTAATTGCATCCGGCGGAGCGGGGAGATTGCACCAGATTTACGAGGCATTTTCCGAAGGGAAGGCAGATGCGGCACTTGTTGCCTCGATAGTTCACAAAAAGGAATTTAGGATAAGGGACATAAAGTTATACCTGAAGGATAAGGGAATCAATGTAAGACTGTGAGGTAAGTTATGGTCATTTCTTCGATAGATCTGATGGACGGTAAAGCCGTTCAGCTGAGACAGGGTAAAGAGAAGGTTCTCGAAGTAGATGATATTGAAGGACTGGCAAGGGATTTCGATTTTTCGACCGAGATCGCGGTAATCGACCTCAATGCTGCACTCTCAAAAGGGGAGAATACAGAGAGTATCAGAAAAATCCTGAGAATCGGTGAATGCAGGGTTGGCGGGGGTATCAGGGACCTGAAAAAAGCGAAGGAATTACTCTCCTGCGGTGCCAGAAAGGTAATATTCTCCTCAAGAATCTTCGAAAATGACGATATCGATTATAATTTCCTTGAAGATGCTGTAAAAAATATCGGCAGGGAACGTATTATAATAGCAATAGATTCCTTCAAAGAGAAGATTTTTACGAAGGGCTGGACACACGATACCGGAATGGGACTCTTTGAGACAGCCGAGAAATTGTCCCCGTTCTGCTCTGAATTTCTCTTTACTTATATTGACAATGAAGGGACGATGAAGGGAATAGATATAGAGCTTGTAAGAAAACTTAAAGGAACTATCAGAAATAACCGTCTTGTTGTTGCAGGCGGAGTATCTTCGGTTGAGGAAATCAGGGTGCTTGCTGAAACGGGAGTAGATGTCCAGCTTGGTATGGCGTTATATACGAAAAAAGTGAATCTTGCTGATGCCTTTATTGAATCGCTCAGATTTGATAACGGCCTGATTCCTACCATTACACAGGATTATTCCGGCAGGGTCCTGATGCTCGCATATTCGGATAAGGAGTCACTCAGAAAGACATTCGAGACGAAGAGAATGCACTATTATTCACGGTCGAGAAAGAGGTTGTGGCAGAAGGGTGAGGAGTCGGGCAATTATCAGGATGTAATAAGACTGAGGGCGGATTGTGACAGGGATACCATCCTCTCGACTGTCTTTCAGAAGAATTATGCCTGTCATACCGGTTCTTACTCCTGTTTCGGTGACAGAATCTATGATATCTATGAACTCTACGAAATTGTAAATGACCGGATAAAGAAGAAAGACCCCAAATCCTATACCGCCTCGCTATCGGATAATGAATTACGGGCTAAGATTATGGAAGAGGCACTTGAGGTTATCAAATCGGATAACAGGGATAATAAGGTCTGGGAGTGTGCAGACCTTTTATATTTTCTGACAGTCTTTATGGCAAAGGAGGGGATAAGTCCTGAAGAGGTATTTGCTGAACTCAGAAAAAGGAGATTCAAATGAGAATAATCCCGTCCGGAAAATTTTCAAAAAAGTCCTTATTCTCCTTTGACAAATCCGATATCAGCAGGGTGAGAAGAATTCTTGAAGACGTAAAAACGGGAGGCAACAGAGCACTTACAGAATATTGCCGTAAATTTGACGGTGTAAGACTCGATACCGGTCTGCTGAGGGTAGAGAGTCCGGTAATTAAGTCTTTAGCCCGCAGAATTGATGATGACCTGAGGTATGCTGTCAATCTTGCAAGGAAGAATATAGAGAAATTTTCTCTCTCCCAGCTCAGATGCCTGAGGGATTTCTCTGCCTGTACATCGAAAGGAGTCTTATGTTCACAGAGAATAATACCGATTGAAAGAGTCGGCATATATGTACCGGCCGGGAATTTTCCTCTCGTTTCCACTCTTATTATGTGTGCCGTTCCTGCTCAGGTGGCAGGTGTCAGGGAGATAGCTGTCTTTTCTCCTCCGAGATATAACGGAGATATTCATCCTGTTATTCTGCAAACGGCATATCTGCTCGGCATAAAGGAGATTTACAGGGTTGGCGGTGTACAGGCTATTGCTGCAATGGCCTACGGTACAGAGACAATAAAGCCGGTCAATAAGATTGTAGGTCCCGGAAACAAATATGTATCTCTTGCAAAAAGAGAGGTCTTCGGACAGGTCGGAATAGATATGATAGCGGGACCCTCCGAGGTTATGATAATTGCGGATGGGAGTGCAGAGCCGGAAATTCTTGCATCAGATATGATAGCTCAGGCCGAACACGATATTAATGCCTCATCAATCCTGCTTACTACTTCAGAATCACTTGCAAAGATGGTTGTTGGGGAGATTGAAAGACAGGTCAGGGATAATCCCAACAGGGAGATTATTAAAAAGAGTCTTGAAAAAAACGGATATGTGGTTCTGTGCAGAAATACCGGCGAATGTATAAGGATAGCAAATGAAACTGCACCAGAGCATCTTGAAATAATAGTCAGAAATCCCGAAAAAGTTCTCACAAAACTTGTAAATTACGGCTCATTGTTCGTTGGCAGATATTCGGCCGAGGTATTCGGGGATTATACCGCAGGTGTCAATCATACACTTCCCACAAATGGTGTGGCAAAGTACAGGGCTGGATTATCGGTGTATGATTTTGTAAAAATTGCAACACAACTCAGGATAAACGAGAGAGGATACAATCTTCTCAGAGATGCCACGATGAAACTGGCTGAAACAGAAGGATTATCCGGCCATTACAACGCCGTAAAGATAAGAGAGACCTAACTTATCTCTATCAGTTCGAATTTTCTTGAACCAAGACCGATTCTTTCCGCGTGTCTTAATATTATTGTATAGTCAATCTTTGGCCGCAATGCCTTGAGTTTGTCTTCACACCCCGCGTGTTTTTCCATTACGGAGAGGGGAGAGACGGGGGCTTTGTTGAAGAGATATACTGATGCCTCGTCGATTGCAACCGGGTCCTTTGAGGCAAGTATGCCGATATCAGGAGTGAGTCTGTTATCACTCCAGTCGCAGCAATCGCAGTCGGTGGTAATATTCATCAGAAAGTTGAAATAAATTACTTTATCTGCCTTGTTCTTTACGGCGGCAAGGGCATATTCGGCGGTCTTGCACTGCAGCGGCTCCGATGAGGTCTTCCAGTTCTCCGGTATGGCTCTGTGCGGACAGACTACAATACATTCGCCGCAACCAATGCAACGGGACTGGTCAATAAACGCCTTTTTATTCTCTTTTAGAGATATACATTTTACCGGGCAGTGTCTTATACAGATCGAATCTCCCTTACACGTCTCTTCATCAACATAGGGTTTTATGTCACTGTGTAGAATCTGTTTGCCTGCCGAAGTAGCACATCCCATCCCAAGATTTTTTAATGCCCCGCCAAAAGAGAACAGCATATGCCCTTTAAAGTGTGAGATTACTGCCATAGCAGTAGAGTGATATATCGACCCGGCAATCTTTGCCTTCTTTATGTAATCCCCGCCGACCTCCACTTCGACTGAATCAGTCCCTGTAAGTCCGTCTGCTACGATGATGGGTGAGCCGGTGCTTTCGAGAGTGAATCCGTTGTATGCAGCTGTTCTGATGTTTTCGATTGCATTCTTCCTCTCGCCTGTATAGAGCGTATTGGTATCGGTTATAAATACATTCTGACAGTTCTTTTTTATCTCATCGGCTATCGTCCTTATGAAAGGGACGGGGATGAAGGTTGTATTTCCCTTCTCACCCCAGTGAACCTTGACGGCAACGCGGTCATTCTCACTAAAGACTTTGTCGAATTCTGCTCTCAGGTAAAGAGTCCTGATTTTATCCAGCAGATTCTTCTTGGGGTTTGCCCTGAAATTCGCAAAAAATACTTTTGGTCTCATATCTTACCTCTAATCGTTTGCGGATTCGATGTTTGTATCGATATCCCTGAATTTCATTCCCAGAAGCGGGATTGATATTACACCTGCAATGGTTACAGGGATTAGCTGAATGAAGTGATAGGTGAGGGCTATTGAGAGAGCAAGAGATTTTTCAATGCCAAAGAATCCGAGTGCAAGTACTACGGAGAGTTCGAAGGTCCCGAGTGAACCGGGTGCGGCCGGAATCATTATGGCAATATTTACTGCCAGAAGTGTCATAAGGGCCGCAAGAGGTGAAAGATGAATCCCGAACGAGAGTATTACCAGATGAATCATAAATATCTGGGTTATCCAGCCCAGAAGTGACAGAAGTGTTGCGGCAGATGATGTCTTCAGATTATTGATTGCCTCAAAGCCCTTCTGAAGTTTTTCGAAGATATTTTTTATTACCTCATTTGTTTTATTGCTCAGAGGTAAATATTTTACCAGTGTTTCGGGGCTCAGTTTCATCATCAGTATTATTACGATAAAGATTGCCGAAAAGAATATAATAAATCCGAATGTCCCCTTTTTCATCCAGTCCGGTGTCTCCATAATGAGGGGCATAATGACAAGCAGAATCAGCATCCCGATACCCTCGAATATCCTGTCGAGTGCCGCGGAACCGAGGACGGTAGTCTTCGAGATATTCTCTTTTTTGCCGAGTACGAGTGCCCTGACCAGTTCGCCGGCCCTTGCAGGCAGTATTGTATTTGCCATAAAACCTACAAGGTTTGTAAGAAATAGTATTACGAGTCTGGGTCTCGGAGTAAGCAGTATCTGCCAACGTATACTTTTGAATATTATAACAACAAAGTTCAGGAAGAAGACAATAGTCAGTTCTAAAGGTCTTACATTTCTGAAGGCCTCTAATGCCTCCCTGAAATCGATAAAATAAAAAAGCAGTACAAAAAGTGTTATCGATAATAGAAAACCTGCAATCTTCCAGTCATTGAGTTCGTACTTCATAGGCAGATTTACTTATCACAATACATCAAAAATGAAAAAACAAAAAAACTTTCGAACATAAACTATTTTATTTTGCAGTTTTGTGCATGTTTTCTCCTGCCTTTGGGGTTTAAACAGTTTGCTATTTACAACCATAAGATAGTATTGTAATTATAAGACAGTTAATTGAAGGAGGTTTTATTGTGAATATGAAGAATTTATTACCGGTTTTTGCTGTTATGATATTTCTCCTCTTTGCCGGATGTTCGGATGAAAATGGCTCAGCTGATTCGGGGCAGTCCGATGCCATCGTCAATACGGATTGTAATGATGAAAGGATAGGAAAGGAGTGTGAAGCCGGGACAGGTGAGTGCAGAAGGACGGGGAAGTATATATGCGACAAGAAGACTCTCGAGGTAAAATGTGATGCGGTTGCCGGTAAGGCGTCACCCGAGATATGCGACGGGAAGGATAATGACTGCAACGGTAAGACAGATGAGACATTCGAAGACCTCGGGAAGGTTTGCGTTACCGGGAAGGGACAGTGCGAGAGCGAGGGAGTGTATACCTGCAATGAAAAGGGTGACGGTGTATTATGCAATGCAACTTTACTCTTCCCGAGTGATGAGATATGCGACGGGAAGGACAACAACTGTGATGGTTCTACAGATGAGATTTTCACAGACCTGAATAAGGAATGTGAAGTAGGTAAGGGTGAATGTAAGACAGCGGGTCTCTATATATGTGCACCGGATGGGAAAGGGGTTGTATGTAACGCGATTGAGAAGGAACCGCAGAAGGAGATATGTGACGGGAAGGACAACAACTGTGACGGGCTTACTGACGAGGATTTCGAAGAACTCAATCAGAAATGCACGATAGGACTTGGGGAATGCCGGTCTGAAGGGAAATATGTCTGTAAGGCAGACGGCAGCGGGGTAGAGTGTGATGCCGAAAAGAAGAACCCTCAGGTAGAGATATGTGATAAGAAGGACAACAACTGTGACGGATTTACCGATGAGGACGCACCTGACTGTTCCGTTGTGCTGGCGGGGAATATGAAGACACCGTTTGCAACAGGGAAAGGACTTACAGAGACATATTTTGTTATGCCTTTTGGGATTGCGTTCGATGAAAAGAGCGGGGATGTATTTGTGAGCGATTATATAGCAAATATGATTTTTGTCTTAAAGTACGATGATGTAAGCAGGTCGTACAGCTCTGAGATTTTTTCCGGTGACAGTTACAGGGGAGACCTTACAGGGAATAAAGATGTCTCCCGCTTTTCTGGTCCCTCACTAATGGTAATTGATAAAAGTACGGACAGGCTTCTAATTGCTGATACTCTCAATAACAAAATCAAGGCTGTTGACCTGCAGACCTTCTCCTCTTCTCTTATTGCGGGTAGCGGAAATATTGGTGCTGATGACGGAGAAGGAGAGAATGCAACATTTTATTATCCTATGGGTATAGTTGCGGATTCGAATGGCGTGATATTCGTTGCAGACACATACAATCACTGTATCAGACGTTTGCAGTATGATACTTTCAAGCAGAAATATATTGCGGATACATATGCGGGTATATGCGGGACATCCGGGAATACGAATTCGTCTGACCCGAAGGCCGCAAGATTCAATATGCCCACAGGGCTTGCAGTTTCCGATGCCGGTGACCTCTATGTGGCAGACAGAGGGAACAGCAGAATAAGACTGATTTCGAAGACGGGCGGTGTCTCCACATATGTTCAGATAAGCAATGCGGATATTGTATCTGTTGCACTGGACGAATACGGATATCTCTTTGTTGTGGATTACAACGGAAGCATAAGGCAGGTCTCTCCTACATTGAATGTTCAGACACTCATATCCGGCCTTAAATCACCCACAGGAATCACGCTCGGTAAGAATTCATCTGCATTTGTAACAGAGTCGAAGAGCCAGATGATAAGGAAGATTAATCTGTCGAACGGTTCGTTTACATTTGTGGCCGGCAGGGGAAAGTCACAGGAACCGGGAGCCACTTACTCCACGCCTTTAGCATATCCTTCAGGATTGTTCTTCGATGAGGCCTCGAAGGATTTATATATCTCCAATACATATTCAAACCGCGTATTACTCATATCATCCTATGAAACATACAATATTTCGGGTGATGGTCTGGCAGGTTCTCTTGAATCCAGTCTATATCTGCCTTCGAAAATGACGAAGTTCGGGGAGGATATCTACTTTTCGGATAAGTTTAATCATTGTATCAGAAAGGTATCGTATGACAAGGATTCAGGTTCATATAAAACCGAGACAGTTGCAGGGAAATGCGGAACAGCGGGCAATGTGAACGGCGATAAGGATACATCCCGCCTGAATAAGCCTGACGGAATCACTGTTCTGGATGACAAGAGGCTCCTCTTTGCGGATAGCGGGAATCACTGTATAAAGGTTATAGAAAACGGGGTTGTTTCGGTATACAGCGGCAAGTGCGGAACCGCAGGCAGGGCAGACGGGGCTTATAATTCTGCTACATTCAATGCCCCCGAAGGTATTGTCTGCAATAAATCCAAACTCGAATGCTATGTCTCTGATACGGGGAATCACCTCATAAGAAAGATCAATCCCGATGGTTCTGTAGTCAGATATTCGGGTGACCCTGCAAATACAAAAGGTGGTTTCAAGGACGGTACAAAGGATGAAGCCCTTTATAATCAGCCGTCGGGGATTTCCCTGATGGTCAATTTTGATGAAAGTGTTACTTTATTCGTTGCAGACCGCAACAATCATATCATAAGGCAGATTGAAAGCACGGGAGAAGCCATTACGCTTATCGGGAAGAACTCCTGCTCCGAAGAGTACGGAGAGAGGGCGTCAACAGGTCTCTGTTTCCCATCTGATATCTATTTTACCTCGGGCGGGGCGATGATAGTTGTTGACTCCGGGAATAACCGTATCCTTGGTATTTACTGAAGGGGTGATATATGGGAAGATATAAGATTCTTGTAACTATCTGTGCTTTTACACTCTTTCTGTTCGGCTATAATGACATTTACTGGCATATGTTCCGCTCTGATGTAAACCGCACGGCGATGGTCTCAGGCAGTGCCGAGATAGATATCCCGTCAGTCAAATGGAAGTATTATGCAGGAGGTTCGCTCTCTTCGAGACAACTGCTTGTTGATGATATCAACAATGACGGGTCTCTGGAGTACGTTCTTATATCGGGCGGGAAGGTTCTTTCAAAACTCCATAATGACATTCTGATATGGGATACTCCGTATATTGCAGCACAGAGTCTTATTGATATCGGAGACATAGATATGGATGGCAGAAAGGATATAGTAGTTGTAAACTCGCAGGGAAGGATATTGATACTTGCTGCAATGGACGGGTCTGTCGAGTGGATTAATTCAGAGACCGATTTCAACTGGATAGGGGCATTGATTATTCAGGATATCAACAAAGATGGTTATGACGACATATATGCAGCAGACAGGGCATGTGGTTCTGCGACAAGAGAGCCGAGGGCTGTCTATGGCACAGGAATAGCCTATTCTTTCAGAAACGGATTCAAAAATGTTCAGAAGTTATTTACACTTGAACCGCAGACAAGAGATTACTATTGTGGCAATAATAATCAGATTGCAGATATCGACGGAGATGGTATTTACGAGGTGATTGCACCGGGTGACCAGTATCTCTATGTATATTCTGCAGATGACGGAAGATTAAAGTATGCGTCCGGTTTTCTCGGGGCATTCCCGTGGGGCTCTCCCAGTATACTGACGAAGGATGTGGATAATGACGGTGCGGAAGAGATATTTCTGTATTCAAGTTCGAATTATGCAAGAGGGAGCAGGAGAATAACGGCATTAAAGGTAATGGACGGTTTTCTGACACCAATATGGCAGATATCACCGCCGGAATCCACCTTCCAGAGGGATTCGGTTGCACTTATGCCTGACCCGCTCGGTGATTTCGACAATAACGGTGAATCTGAGTTTATTACTTCGGTTTATGACTCGAATACGGGTAAATGGAAGACATACATTCTCGATGCTTCATATATCTGTACAGGTGTTACCAAGTGGGACAGATTTACAAGTTGTTACAGCAGCAGGGTGGAACTGCAGGATTACAGGTATTACGGGAGTGCCGATATTTATAATAACGGAAAACGTCAGATTTTTCTGTATGATTATACCTCCGGCAGATATGGACTGTACGAACTCGAAAAGAATAATGATGAATATGTGTTGGTAATCAAAGTTCTTTTCCCCGCCGGTCTCTCTTATGCAATTTATTATGATAATGCTGCCGGTGCATCACTTAATTATGCCGACAGGCTTTTCGTGTTTGATTATGGCAACGACGGCAGCAAAGAAATAATTATGCGTACAGGTAACAATATCGAGGCTTATGATGTAGGTGACGCTCAGGCTTTCAGGGTCGGACTTATCGAAGGTATTGCAAATGCATCTTATAATTTCTACAGACCGGTAATTTACGGAAAAGAAAGATATCTGGTTGGTCATTTCAATAACGGGACAATATTTGTCTATGACAGCCAGTTCAGGTCTGTAAACGATATGGATTATGATGGTATACCGGACCTGAAGAGCGGCGGGTATATTGCCGACATGCTTATTTCGGACCTTGAAAAGGACGGCAGGCCCGAAGTATTTACTACACGTTCGAGCGGTGTAATCTCTGTGCTGGACGGTATGACGACTGACCTTGTAAACCCTCCGCGGATACTCTGGAGCCGGAGCGGCGGACTACCCACAATCGGAGATATGAATAACGACGGAAAATTCGATATGATATATGGCGAATTCGAGGGGAATAATCTTGTTGTAAATGTCTTCAACTATAACCTCCAGAAGATCTTCAGCAGTATTATTGCACCAAGGACCGAGACAGACGGATTTTACCGGGACCTGATTTTCGGCAATGCAAACGGGGATAATATTCCGGATATCTATTATGTATATACCGACCCCTACAATAATCTCGCAAAATACGGAATAATAGTCTGGGACGGGACTTCGCAGACAGCCCAGAAATACTGGGCATCAGAATACGGGCTTGCCTATCAGGGCGACGGTCAGGGTTACAGGACGGTTGCCGATTGTAACGGAGACGGATTAGAGGATTATGTAATCAATCCTTACCGGCAACTCAGAGTGCTCAATGCCGTAAATGGTTCACTTGTTACGCAGAATACCAGTGCCAATGTCTATGCAGGAGTGATTTCATTTTTCGGCGGGTTGCTGATAAACCACGGTGGACATACGGGTGCGATATACTCATCACCTTCTGCATATAATTTCAGCCTGCAGAAGATATGGGAATCTTCTGTCAAGACTGAGTATGCAGGCAAGTACGGTTCTATGGTTGAGACAGCAGATGGTCTTATGTTTATGCAGACGGCAGTGGACTCGGCTCATATATATCTTTACAAGGTATCGGACGGGACACTTCTGAAAGACAGAATTCTTGGATGCGGAAAATTGTACGAAAAAGAGGATGATGCCGCAAAGGATAAATGTGTGTTGAGTGACCTGACTCCGTCAATTGCAATAAGAGACATAGACAAGAGCGGCAGGGCTGTATTTGTTGTGGGCTCCAAAGACGGATATCTCTATGCCGTGGATGCAGTGAATCTTGATCTGGTATTTGTCCTGAATTTCAGATATCCGGTCGGCAATATTATTGCAGGTGACCTCGACGGGGATAATTATGTCGAGATACTCATCAGTACAGGAGACGGATATATTTATGCAATCGACAGGGCCGAATTAAAGGCTACTCCCTATGTATATGAAAATGACGGTTATTTTACGGCCACCTTCGACAATGGTCCTGACAGATGTCCGTCCGACAAGGATGAGGATGTGGATTGTCAGGAATATACAAGTACGCTCGGTGCAAACTGGGAGAAGGTGGACGGTGCAACGGGATATGAATATGCCATTATTTCCCAGAACGGGACATATATAACCTACTGGACTGATAACGGAGTCAAAAACAGGGCTGTCACAAAGGACCTGAGGCTCGTATTCGACTTTATTTATTATTTTCTGGTAAGGCCGTACAAGATCGAGAAGGGTGTTAAGATTACAGGACCTGAGACGATAAGCGACGGTGTGAAAATAATCGATATCACACCTCCTGAGGTTAAAATCGAGCTTTCAAATAATCCGGTTACACCGGACGGTGACGGGCTCTATGACTATACAGATATTCTGCTCACATTTTACGACAAGACCTATATTACGCAGTATCAGATGCAGATTCTGGACAAGAGCGGCAATGTACTGTTTGATACGAATCCAAGTTTTATTTCCGTTCAGACTCTTGTAAAGAATATCAGATACGATGCAATGTTCGGGGGCAGGAGGCTCGAAGGCGGTGAATATACAATTAGGGCTTCTGCAACCGATATCGGAGGACATATAAGTAAGGCAGAGAAGGTACTGGTCGTATGTAAGGAGTTTGAAGTGGTCATTGAAGAAGGAGGGGAGAAGAGGTGCGGTTGCCCCGACAGGGATAAGGACGGTTTTAAGGATTACAGGTGCGGCGGTGAAGATTGTGATGATTATAACAAGGAGATCAACCCGGCAGCATATGAGGATTGCTCTACCGGTGATCTGAACTGTGATGGCAGAAAAATCGAGTGCGAAGTCTCCCAGAAGTGTATAGACGGTTACTGTGCCGACCCCTGTATGAGCGGTGAATGTCAGAAGGGATATGACTGTATCAATGGTTATTGTATCCCTCAGAATCCCTGTATCGGTGTGGTATGCAAAGACGGGACAGTATGTGAAAACGGGAAGTGTGTTGATTACTGCAAGAATGTAGTCTGCCCCGACGAGACATACTGCTATATGGGGAAATGCTTCGGCTATAAAGATACCGGTTCAGATACTAGCTATGATGATACTGCGGATGCCGGCGATATATCTGTTGCGGATGCATCTGGCAGGGATTCATCAGAGATTAAGGACGGGATTCATATTACCGATGGTAATACATCAGGTCAGGACGATAGTGGCGCCGAAGAATCCGGATGCAGCTGCTCGGTTGTCGATTAGTTCTGATTTTTAACTATATTGATTAACAGTCAAAATATATCTTATACTCAAGCGGGTCAATGGAATATCTGAACTGCTTGGCCTCCTTGAATTTGGTATTTACCCACGCATCGATGAAGTTCTTGGTAAAGACACCGTTTGAGAGGAGAAACTCATAGTCCAGCTGCAATGCCGCAAGTGCCTCTTCGAAGTTATGGGGAATCGAACTGATCTTTTTCAGTTCAGCATCCGAAAGTTCGTAAAGATTCTTATCAAAGGGTCCGAAGCCTCTTTTTATGGGGTCGATTTTGTTCTTTATTCCGTCGATACCTGCCATCAGGACAGCAGAAAAGGCGAGGTAGGGATTGGCAGTTGCATCGGGGGTTCTGAATTCGAATCTCGCCGATTTTTCGGTAGTTGCATACTTTGGTATTCTGATGGCCGCAGACCTGTTTCCGAGGGAGAATACGAGTGTTGTAGGCGCCTCGAATCCCGGTACAAGCCTTTTATACGAATTTACAGAAGGATTCGTAAATGCCGCAAGGGAACGTCCGTGATAGAGAATGCCGCCGATAAAGTAGAGAGCTGTTTTGCTCAGCGAGGCGTATTCATTTCCGAAGAAGATATTTTTGCCTCCTTTTTTCAGAAGAATGTGAATATGCATCCCGGTGCCGGAATCTTCCGGAAGCGGTTTGGGCATAAAGGTTGCGAGAAGATTCTCCTTTTTGCAGGTGTTCTTGACAATGTATTTTATCCATACAGTATTGTCGGCAGCCTTGAGGAGCGGTGTCGGAGGAACTTCTATCTCGTGCTGGGACGGAGAGGCTACTTCGTGATGGTGATACTTGAATCTGATGTCCATCTGGTGCATTGTCCTGATTATTTTGTCTCTTATGTGAAAATACCTGTCTGACGGGAGGGCCTTGTGATAACCTCTCTGATATGGTATCGGAATGTAGTTTCCGTCTCCGAATTCCGAATTCCAGTAGCCTTCCTCGCTTTCAACTGAAAAATAAGAGTGATTTTTCGAAATGTCATAGGATACATTGTTGAAAATATAGAATTCGTATTCAGGTGCAAAGTATGCCTCATCTGCTATCCCGGAATCCTTCAGATATTTGTTGGCCTTCTTGCATATATATCTCGGGTCATCCTCAAACTGCTTCCTTGTATCGGCCTCATTTATTGAGCAGATGAATGAAAGTACCTTGGTCTCTGATGCGGGGTCGAAGTGCATTGTATCTGTCTCGGGTATGAGTACGAGGTCGCCGGCCTTGACCTTTCTGAATCCGGTTACAGAAGAACCATCGAATCCTATGCCGTATTTGAGGAGGTCTTCGTTGAATTCGTCACGCGAGATAGTGACCTTCCTGAACTCTCCGTTCATATCTACAAATTTAAGGTCAACGGACAGGATATCTTCCTTTTTGAGAAGCCTGATGATTTCCTCTGTCTTTCTGGCCATAAAATAATCCTCCCGGATGAATCATCGTAAGATAATCACAAACTCTTCAAAAATGGCAAGAAAATTCGGCCGGTTTTATATTTAACAGGATATTTACGCTTATATCTTTATTCAGACACTCTTTGAAAGGTAAGACCAATTCTGAATATTATAATTGTGGATTATCGTATATCACCTTGAGGTCCAGACCTCCGGGATATGCAAACGAGACATCCTGATGATATCCGTAGACAATTATTGAGACCGGATTATTTGCGTTGAGTTCATATATACCTGATACAGCCCTGAATCTGTAAACGCCGTATTGTGTATTGGGAATCTGTGTAAACTGGCTCGGTTGAATGACTGTCTTGTTTTGCGTCCCCTGAAGTGTAAGTGTAACCGTTGTATTGACGGGCGCTGCAATATTTACCCAGTTGGTTGCATAATCTGCGGGGACGAGGAAAATATAATCCTTTCTGTACTGCTCCTGAGGGACGAGCAGAACCATTGCAGGGTCTCCTATATGACTGCAGGAGTCATAGTTGCTGAATACAGAGTTCTGGTAGGTAGAACCTGCCATATACTGAACGACCATAACCGGACCATTGGCCTCGATGACAAAGTTCTGATTGGACTGAAATTCATAAAACTGTCCGAGGTTAAGTGTCTTCGGGAAACCCGTTTGCTGTGGTGTTGTATTTACGGTAACACCGGACTTGCCGGCAATGATTCTGTAAATGGAATTCGGATTCCATTCACCTTTTTTCGGTTCTATACACTGGTCGTTCTTGTTTGTCAGATAGTCTCTCTGGGCAAACTGAACGGCGGTGAACTTGTCTCCCCATGTGTCTACAGGAAACATCTGCTCTTCCAGATGGTCACAATAACCGCTCGAATCCGGGATATTTTCACAGATATGTCCTCCGAATACCGCAATGGGATTGTTGGATTTTATTATTGTACCTGTCAGGTCATTCCCCTGTGATGCAGTCTCGATATTCAGTACCTGATACTGATTGAGGGTGAATGTCTTCTTCTGACCCTTTGTCATCGCAGGGACATTAGTCCCGGCCGAGGTGTTTGCCGCAGGAGTAATATCGACTGTCGTTGTGCCGGGAGATGTGGCGATAATTGTCAGGTATCCGTTGTTCAGGTGATTTACACCTATCTCCTGACGGGATGCGACTATGTAATTGCCCGTAAGAATGTGCGTCGGAAGAAGGAGGGATGCATCGTTGGAATAGACCTTGACTGTATTATTCATCGGATTGAACTGATATACTACAACCGGTACATCCGAAGATATTTTCAGAAGCTTATTGTTGGCAAGTTCGGTACCTTTCAGATTATACTTCTGATTATCCTTCTTCGGGTCGAATGTAAAGACCTGAAGTTTTCTGGGCTCTATAGTATTGGAAGCGATAACCGTGCCTGTCGCTGCCTCGGTAATTGTTACGTGAGCGTACAGGTTTGTGTTTGTATTACTTACAGCAACTCCCCAGACGGCCGTATCGGATGCCTGAACACTCGGGTCTCCCATAAGTTCCTGAGGTGCATTCCTTAAATGGACCGCCCAGTATTCACAGCCAATATATGATTTGGTACTTGTCGCCTCCTGACAGGCATTCATACATTTGTTGTCTGTACATACCTCTCCTTTGGTATTATCACAGGTGAGGTAGTTTTCCCATTTGCTTCCGTCATTCGAGCATTTCTGAAGAGTCTTGTTGTCGATGCATTTAAGCGTTCCGGGATAGCAGGTGACATTTTTGCATTCACCGTTCTGGCATATCTGTCCGGTATCGCAGGATTTCGTTTCATATCCTGTTCCCGAGTCATTACAGACCTTGTAGTCGAAATAAGTTGTGCATCCGGCCCTTTCCTTGGGGGTGCAGACCAGAGATGTTGAACCATCGTTACCGGTAGAACCATCTTTTCCTGAAAGATTGCTTCCTGAATCATCTGATGATGAACAATATGAAAGCAATAAAACTGCTGAAAGGAAAATGATAATTCCCGGAATTCTGACCTTAGGCATCGTCTCCTCCTGACATAATTAATATAACACACAAACATTATATCAGAAATTTTGTAAATTTCTATATTGACATACTGCGATATTTTTGTCATTAAGTATGGCTCTTTTGGAGGATTTACTATGGTTAGAGGTTATGTGTTGCTAAGACTTGTCCCCGGACTTGAGAGAGAAGCTCTTAATTCACTGAGAGTACTGAAAGGAGTCGTCGAAGTAGACCTGGTCTTCGGACACTGGGATGTGGTGGTAAGGGTAGAGGCCAAGTCAATCAACGAAATGACCAGAAAGGTTGTAACCGAAATAAGGGGAGTCAAGGGTGTAGAGGCCACCGAGACTCTGGTTACAACAGAATTTTAATCAGTTCTGTTCCACTAGGCCGGATAAAACTGCAGAGAAATAATATTGTTGTATCATTCTTCTGTGAGTGGTTTTGTATTTTGTTAATATTGTAGGCTGTTATTAAAAGTATTAATTGTCAGATAAAAGCAGATTCTTGGGGAGAACCGAAAGGGAGAACTATTTCGGTTTATCTTAGGTGACACTGCCTCGAATTATAACTGGCACCATAAAAAAACAATGATTACAGGTAGTTAGAGGTCAATTCGGCTGCTTTCGGTCATGTTTTGTATCTGGCACCTGATATTATTAAATCTGGCACGGAATTTGATGGCATTAAGTAAAATACGAGGTTTATTATGAGACGAGACCTTTTATTAATCATTTTATTGACCGTCCTTTTTTCCTGTCATTCGAGTGCTGTTCATAAAAAGGCCAAAGAGCACAATCTTAACGCCGTGAGGCTTATTAATGAAAATAGTCTCGAAATGGCCGAAAAGCATCTCGAACTCGCACTTGAGTATAACAAGAATTATTCTGAGGCATATAACAATCTCGGAATAATATATCTGAGGCAAAACAGGATTGATAAGGCAGAAAAATTCTTTTCGCTCGCCATTGAATACAACAGCGACTTTGCAGAGGCTCACAACAATCTGGGCTATATCTACCTTGTCAGGCAGGACTATAAGAAGGCCCAGCAGAGGTTCAGGAGTGCACTGAATATTGACCCGGCTTTTACCAATGCGAGGCTCAATCTTGCAAGGGCGTATATACTCACCGGTGAGAATGAGAAGGCTGAGTCGGAATTACAGAAACTCAGAATATTGTCGGACAGTGAGGAGGTCTTCTCCCTTCTGGTAAATGTTTATATAAAACTGGGTAGAATATCAGACGCCTTTTCAGTGACAGAGGATATGATAGCAAGCGAAAAAATGAGTTCAAAGGGATTATATCTCAGAGGCTTTCTGAATCTGACCTTAAACAGATGTGATGAATCTCTGTCAGATTTTGAAAAGGTAAAGAGTGAGTATTCAGGCCTTAAAGAATATACGGTTAACTATGCGGCAGCATTGATATGTACAAAGGAATACGAAAAGGCAGAAGCGATTCTGAAGAAGGCACTGGGTAACCAGTCGGATGACCCGGCTATCCTCTTCAATCTGGGCAAAGTCAAATATGAGATGAAGAATTATCAGAGTGCGGAGTTCTATTTCAGAAAGTCTTATGAATCAGGGTTTTCTCCTTCCTGCAGTTATCTTGTTGATACACTCTTTGTGAACGGGAAGAAGGAAGAATCAATAAAAATATCCTCGGGCTGCAAATGAAATTATGTTTACTGTTGTAGTTGAAAAAGACGGGCAGAGAATTCTGAAGGAAGAAATAAAGGGCAATATATGCAGAATCGGCAGGAGCCCGTTTTCAGATATCGTTCTGGATTTTCCGTTTATATCGTACGAACATCTTGTGATTGCTGAGGTACTGGGACAGTTCTTTGTCATTGATAAAAGCTTAAATGGTGTATTGATTGGTTCAAAACGACCCGGAAGGAATAATCCTGTATTGATTCGTCCTGATGAGAGACTGAAAACAGACGGCATTAGTATATATCCGGTGAGAGAGTCTGGTGCGGATGAGTCGAAGACAAGAATTCTGTTTGATAATATGATTGGCGGACTGGAGGTGAGCGAGATTATTCTTGTTGGTGCTTGTGGGAATGTCATAAGGATTTTATCAGATGATGAATTCAGGACCGAAGGTTTTTTAGGACGTTATAGATTTGAAGAAAAATATAAAGATGATCTTCTGAGAGTGATTCAGATTGAAATGAAAGACAAAAGAATCTTTGCAGTGATTCTCAGCAAGAGCAGATACTACAATTATCCTGTCAGCGAAAAGAAGAGAATATCCAGAAGACCCGGTTTATTATTCTATACCGTTCTGTCAGCACTTGCCCTGATATTTATTCTCTTGTCGGGTCTGTTTGTATGGTTAAGTCTGGGCTGAGTCCTGTACCGGTCTGATATCAGAGAGAAGCCATTCATTTTCAGTTGTCCGGGTCATTATTCTGGCACCGCAAAATTCGCAGTTATTATCTGCATCCGGTTTGACAGGTGCCCCGCATACAGGACATTTTACTGAACTCTGAACTTTACTAGTTATTTCTCCGCTGTCATCTTTTACAAAAATCAGGAGTTCGGATATGGATTTTGGTGTCTGAAGTGAACCTGAATATACCTTTGACGGATTCTTCTCATCCACAAGGGCTTCTGTCATTGAGGCATCTATCCTTACCGTGATGGCATTTATATTGTCTTCCTGTTTGAATTTAATGATACTGATTTTTCTGACAAATAAGTCTTTTATGAGAAGGAGCTTATGCTCGGCAGCAAGCTGGTTTATTGTAAATTTGAACTTGTTGAAATATCCTTCGGTTAAATATTGTCTTACGGATGCAAGGTCTTTTTTCATCTTTGCGTGCTGTATCTCGAAGAAGACGGAATTGACTCTGTCCATAAATGCAACTTCGTTGAAATCAGGAATTCTCTCTTTGATATAAAATAGAATTCCCTGATTGAAATCTGTATTTCTGGGAGGAGTGACTATCTGTGTTACCATCATATTACTGATATTCTGCCGTATTATCTTTCTGTTTACCGACCTTATAATGAGGAAGATGATTACGATTACAGCAAAAGGCAGCAGACTGAAGCATCCGGTAATGCAGGCCGCGCATCCGGCAGCACCGGGGCTCGGCGGACTACTGTTGTAGGAATGTGTTGTTCTCTGGGGAGGTGTATAAGGCTGCTGCTGAACCGGAGCAGAAGGAGGAGCTGGTGGAGCCGGAGAATATCTTCCTGTATCTGCTGAAGGTTTCTGCGGCTTCGTTGTATTCGGGCTGTAATTGGGATTGGTCTTGGGAATATATCTGGGTGTATTCGTGGCAGGTTTCTCTTTGGTCCCTGTCCGGTTATACGACTTGTTTCCCGTGGTTTCAGTGGCAGACAATTTGCCTGATAATAAGGTCAGAAGGAGCGTGACTACCAAAACAGAATAAAATACTCGCACTCTGATTTTTCTCTGGCTTATAATCATAAACTCTTTGCTTTATTAAGCAAAAAACTATTCTTTGAGGCGGTCAGTTAAAGCTTGGTCCCGTCCTCTGTACAAAACTTCGTTCCTACATCGAATTCCTTGCCGCATTTTGGGCATTTTACCTTTGAAGGCGCTGAAAGTGGATTGCCGCAGGACGGACAGAATTTGGCTCCCGGATTTATCTGTGCGTTACACTTCGGACATACAGGATTAGTTGCGAGAGCCGCTCCGCATTCGGCACAGAATTTGCCCGGTGCAACATTCTTTTTACAGGAAGGGCAGAGAACAAGTGCGGCTGCTGCCGGTGCAACAGACTGAGGCTGGGCCTGAGGGTGCGGCTGGTTCATTGCCGACTGATTCATCATCATCTGCTGGGCATATGCAAATCCCATTCCGAGACCGGCACCTGCCATTGCACTGTTTGCTCCTGCTCCGCCTCCTCCCTCTCCGCCGCCCTGTGCAAGACCTTTCCCCAGTCCGAACATCGGTTCGGCTGCGGCTGCCTGCTGATAACCTCCGGCCAGCTGGCTGAGTGCCTGTCTCTCTGAGAAGGCCTTGAGTCTTGCCTCATCCTCTTCCTTCATCGATATTACGAAATTACCGAGTTTGACAATGTCAACACCGTATTCGGCCATATGTCTCTTTACGCCTTCTATTACCTCTTCTTCAATCTCTTCGGTGTATGCTCCGGAAGTTACGTTCAGAAGAGGCCACTGTTTCTTGACAATGAGTTCGGCGGAGCGGTCCCTTATGACTTTAAGTGTCTGCTGTTTGAACCAGTTTACGAACGATTCATTATCCGCCTTACCCATACCGGCAAGACCTGTTATAAGTTTGGCTGGTTCTTTGACTTTTAGTGAAAAATCCCCGTAAACCAGAAGTCCGATTGCAAGTTTGGTCTCCGGGTCTCTGACATCCCCTATAGGTCCGCCGAATTTCTGATTGGGAAATTCCCTTGTCGAGACAAAGAATATTTCGGAAATAAACATATTCCCGCCGGATGCGGCGTCGACGAGAAGACCGATAAATGGTATATTGGATGAATCAAGTGTATATCTTCCGGGTGTGAATATTCCTCTGACTGTACCATCTCTGAAGAAGACGGCGGCCTCATCGGATTCTACTGTCAGCTGTGAGAGCATTCTGATGTTTGAATCGGGGTGTTTGTAGATGATAAAATCCTTTGCTTCATCGGGTCTGGCAATAAATTCTCTTCTGATCTCTTTTGAAAAGATACCCATAGCAACCTCTCTTTCTGCTAATAAAGGTTATCGGGTGATAATTTAGCATAACTGATATGTTAAATCTACATTTTTTTGCATTTTTGCCTGTTTTATGTTTAATGTAACCAGATATGGTCGTAACCGGATTTTTAAGAGCAAACAGTCTTACGAGGATAATAAGGCTTTTCATTCTCTTTTATCTTATAGGGATTACCACTGCTGCACAGATTTTCTTCTTTCTTGAGAGTTTCTTCCCTCTGCCGGTATCTGATTTTGTAAAGAGTATAATGATAACCGTTCTGATTCCGTTAATCGGTATACTGGTGGGAATCTATACGGACGAGAGAATGAAAAGAAACAACAGGTCTTTCATCCTGATTCCATATAGTGAAGAACCACGTGAACTGAAGTGGTATAAAAAGTATGACTGGCTGATATACGGACTTGCGATGTTTGGTGTCTGGTCGGGATTGTATTTCTGGATAGCAGAATCCCGTATAAATGCTGAAAAACATACAATGATAGTCGAATTCGACAGAATGATACCGTTTGTGCCGGAGTGGGTCTGGATTTACCTTACTGTATATATGATTTTCCTTATCCCGCTTTTCGGTCTGACAGAGAGGAAGCTATTGAAACTCGTTATGAGCTCATATATTACGGTTATGCTTATATGCTACATCTTTTTCTATCTGTATCCTGTTGAATACCCGCGTCCTGATCTGGTGGTAAATGATTTTTCCACATGGGCTCTGAGTCTGGTATATAAAAATGACAAACCATGGAACTGTTTTCCGTCCTCTCACTGTGCAATGGCTATGATGGCGGCGCTTGTCCTTCTGGAAATAAACTGGCTTTTCGGAATATGGGGAATGATTACAGCACTTTCTATCGGTGCATCTACTCTGTTTACCAAGCAGCATTTCATTCTGGATGTAATTACCGGATTCGGGCTTTCAATTCTGGTGTATTATCTGTATTTCAAGAGCAGGCTGATTGTGCTGCTCGGTAAAAAGCAGAAGGAACTTTCGGACAGAATGTCTCTGGCGGTAGACAGGATTGTCGAATCCCGTTTTGAGGATATTATAAGGAGGATAGTACGGGAGGAGGTCGAGAGGGCACTTTCTGAAAGGGAGAGGGGTAGCAGAACAGAATGAGCATTTTGCTTTGCCGGAAAACTCAACCGGATTAATTGTAAATAAAATATTACAAAGGAGTATGGCGGGTCTAAAGTCAGTTGAGGATGAGATTTTTTAGGTTCTGATTCAGAAGAGAAATTATTCCATGTTTTATGAATTGTGTATAACAGACCAGATTCCGCGATATATATGGATTTTTATTTGTTTTTTCGAATTTTTGCTTATAATTTACTAGGTGTGTTGAGGTGATTATGAGAATATATATTTTCCTTCTTTCCCTGCTGATGACAGTTGCCTGTTTTTCTCCGTCGGAACAGAGTATGGATACAGGCGGAGATACGATTCAGATTATTGATATTGTTGTCAACGATACAGGAGATAACGGGAAATATCCCGAAATATTTTCGGCAAATCCTGAAGCCGGATTTACAGACGGAGGTATCGAGGTCACTCTGAGCGGAAGGAATTTCAGGGAGAGTCTAAAGGTCTTTTTCGGAGACAGTGAGGCTCAGGTAAAATCTTTTCTTAGCAGTTCGGCCCTTGTTGTTATCAATCCTCCGCATCCGGAAGGAAAGGTAGATGTCAGGGTCCTGAATCCCGACGGGAAGTCAGCGATACTGAAAAATGGTTTTGAATATAAGAAGAAGGAAGAACCTGTTAAGGAGTGTGTGTATAAAAAATGTGAAATCAAACCTACACTTTTCAAATATGATTCATCAAAAGCAGGATTCTCCGTTTCGGCTGTCGAACTTGCCGCACAGTTTACAAACTGGGGAGACAGCCGCATCTCTATGAATGACGACGGGGTAAACGGAGACGAGATAGCGGGTGACGGAATATTTTCCGCTGCGGTTATTCTTGGCTCTGGTGAATATGAATACAAATTTATTCTGAATAAGAATCAGTGGATAAACGACCCCGACAACAGTAATATCGAACCGGTATTCAAGAATTCGGTTGCTGTTGTAAAGGACGGATGTACTCCCGAAATAGTCAGTAAGAGTCCGTCAGACGGGGAGATACTTAACGTGTCGGAGGTGAAAATTGAATCGGAATATTTTCTTGGCGGGAGAGAAATAGACAAATCAGGTACATATTTTATTATCGACGGAAATGTTCAGAAGGCCGGATTTTCGGAGAATAAGTCTGTTATCTCGGCAGTTGTAAATCTTCATGACGGTCCTCACTGGTATTCTGTGGTTATAAGGGATATGGAGTGTAACAGGTTTGTGTCGCCTTCCGTGTATTTTATTGTGAAGACTATGAAAAAAGTTCCCATTTCCAATGCAGGTTATACTCAGATTGCTGAAGTAGGGAATAAGGTAATACTGGACGGGACTTTGTCGGAAGACCCTTATCAGACAGGAATTGATACGTATAAGTGGGAAGTGGTTTCGGCACCTGAATCCGTTGTGCTGAGCGATGAATATGCAACTGACCCTGCCGGTTACAACAACGACCCGAATGCCGTTCCCCAGAAGGTCAGGTCGCTTGTCAGTTTTGTCCCCCAGAAGGAGGGGTATTACAGATTCTCACTCAGAGTCTCGAATAAGGACGGCGAGAGTAGTCCTGATGAGACGGATGTATATGTCATCTCCAAATCAGGGTCGGGATTAAAACCTGTTGTAAACGCAGAAATACTTGTCGATGGTAACAGTATTCTTATCGATGCGTCAAAATCAGCGGGTGCGAATTCAGGGAATCTCAGTTTTGTCTGGATAGAAGATATCAGAAATCCGGAAAAGTTTAATCTCTCTCAGGTTTCGTCCAATCAGTTTTCGGTCTCAAGGGACGGGGTATATTTCTTCTATCTGATTGTAAACGATACGGTTGCAAATTCCGATATAAAGACATTTTTTGTTACCAAAAAAGGGTCTGAAGTAAGGGCACAGGATTTTTCCCATTCGTCAGACTGGTTCAGATATTCGAACATATATGAAATATTTGTAAGAAAATTTATGGATAGCAACGGAGACGGAATCGGGGATCTGATAGGTCTGAAAGAGAAGATTTCATATCTGAAGGAACTTGGTGTGGATACAATATGGCTTATGCCTGTTTTCCGTTCGAACGATAAGGACCACGGTTATCACACAGTCGATTATTATACCATAGAACCGGATTACGGGGATAATGACGCCCTCTTTGCCCTGATTGGTGAGGCTCACCGGCAAGGTATAAAGGTTGTTCTCGATATGGTTATAAATCATACCTCCCGAAGGCACCCGTTCTTCATTCAGGCACTGAATATGAACCCTTATTTCAGGGATTTTTATATCTGGTTCGAGAACAGCAGCAGCAATCTCTATGACAAATATGGTTACGGAAGGGAGATGGGCGGCTCGAGACTTACACTCGAGACAGGCTGGGCAGAGATTCCCGATATCAACTATTCGAACCCGGTTCTTAGAAGGTATGTCTATGATATGCTGAAATTCTGGATGGACCCGAACGGTGACGGAGATTTTTCGGACGGCGTTGACGGATTCAGGATCGACCACGTAACAGGACCTTCGCACAGTGTCTGGATGAATCTGAGGAGATATGTGAAATCACTCAACCCCGATACAGTCCTAATAGCAGAGGTATTCAGGGATTTTGACAATAATAATCAGGGTTACGGGATAAAGGACTACTACAGGGGAGAGTTCGATGCCGCTTTTACCTTCCCCTATTACTGGACGATCAATTCGGTTATAAACGGTAACAACAAACCTGATTCTATAGACGGACTCAGGTCCGATCTGAGAAAGAAGTTTTCCAGAGGTGTGACTCATTCATTCTTTATACAAAACCACGATATCCCGCATAAGAGTACAGCCCTTAATGAATACGGAGGATATAATGATAAAGGGATTTCAAAACAGATATCTGCAGCATCCGTAATGTTTATGTTCCCGAATTCTCCTCAGATATTGTATGGAGAAGAACTTGGTATTACTGAATACAGGGGATTTGTGCCGTGGCAGAACTACAGTGAGAATAATCAGCTCTATAACTTCTACAGGGCTATGTATAAACTGCGCAGTGAAATAAAACTTTCATCAGGTTCCGAGTTTTACAGTATTCCGAATTCCCGGATGGATTATGTATACACATTTGCGGTAAAATCAGGGGAGAAAAGAGTTCTGGGTGTTGTCAATATGAAGGATACCTATGTAGATACGGTAAGTATGAATATAGGTATTATCAGGGAAAACAGCTGCGGGGTTCTTCAGCTCAGGTCTGTTCTTGGATATGAGAATTTGGAGGTAGAAGAGAATTACAATTACTTCTTTACAGGACCGCTCAAACAGTATGAGGTAAGGTTTTTTGAAATTTCCGAAAAGAGCAGTCTTGCTCCGGTAAGGGTTAAATTTTATCTCAACACACAGAGTAAATCTTCTGAGATATCGGGAGGTAAGTCAGCCTTTATCACCGGTGATATTGCTCAGGTCGGAAACTGGGTTCCTAACAGGGTTAGGATGGTAAAGACAAGTGAAAACAGTTCATATTTTGAGACCTATATCTGTAACCAAACCCAGATTGAATATAAGTATCTGATCGATTTCGGGGCAATAGAGAGATGGGATGGTGTGGAATTTTCCGGTCAGAACAGAAAGGTGACTATTTCGGGAGATAATAACAATGAAATGGAAATATCTGATATATTCGGGGTTCGTTAGTTTTATACTGGTATTTTGCAGCTGCAACTGCGGCGATAGTGCAGAAGGTGACAACGGGGAAGATTACGAGACAGTAAGGGTAAACAACGGTTTTGCCGTGAAGGACAAGAACGGAAATTTTACCATAAAGAGGTGTGATAAGAATTTCGCTGACTGTAATAAAGATGCAGATGACGGCTGTGAGACGAACATTTCAACTGACCGGAATAACTGCGGCAGATGTGAGAATGTCTGTCAGGTTAAGGAGAATGTCTCGAATGCAGGTTGTGAAAACTCGGTATGTGTTATTGATTACTGCATCGGCGGATATACAGACCTCGATAAGAAGTACGAGAACGGCTGCGAGTATAAATGCCTGAAATCAGGTGAGAGTGAGATTCCTTACAATATGCAGGATGATGACTGTGACGGTTTTGTAGACAACGTATGTAACTTACAGGTGGATAGCAGGACATATAATATTGCCTCGGATATGGGAGGCAGACTTTCGGGTCTTTTTTCCGTGTCAAACAGTTTATATATAGCCGTGGCTTTTGTCGAATCTCTTGTAGGGCAGGGGAGTATTCTTAAACTTGCGGTAATTGATAACGGCGGAAGGAGTATATTCAGTACGGATATCCGTCAGATAGCCTCAGATTGCGGTTTTGGCGCTGTGGCTATGAAGCTGCTGGATGGCGGCATAGAAGTCTTCTGGACAGAGAACTGCAGCGGTGCCTCGAAAATATTATTTAACAGGATATCCTATAACGGCGTTACGATGGGAGAACCTTTGGAAGTATACAGGGGGTTAAATCCCGTTACGAATCTGATTTTTATTAAATATGAGTCCGGGACATATATTTCCTTTGAGACGAGCGAAAACGGGATCAAGTCAGTATTTCTGTCGGAGATCGATACATTAAACTATGAGATGATATCGAAGCGGGTGGTATCTACAAAAGACCTCGATTCCTTCGGGCATAATATCGTTATTGAGAATGATAAGGTTTATGTCTCTTATTGTGAAATGAAAGGCGGGGGTATCGAGGTGGTAATTATGGAGAACGAACTCTACGGTAACGGTCAGCACAGATACCCTGTCTATAAAACGTCCAGAAATGTCCTAGGTACTGCCATAGGTTACGGGAGCGGTTATTTTATGCTTATGTGGACCGAGTCAGAGACCTCAGTCGGGACAATGTTTATTACCATACTCGACAGCGATATGGTGAGTCTCCTGCTCAAAAGAGTGGATTTCAGTTATGAGGAGTTCGGTCTCCCTGTAATAATCTACAACGGTAATATTTTCGGGAGCGCATTTGAGGGAATGAGAAACGGCAAGGGTTATATCCTCTTTTCGGATATAGATATCAGCGGCAAGAAGATATCGGAACTTATTATTTCACCGGTCTCACTGATAGAAAAACCGTATATGTCTTTTTCGGACAATGTCTTCTATGTGTTTTATACAGATATCAGCAGCAAAATGAAATACTTTCTGAATATGAAAAGGGTCTATTGCAGCGAAAAATAAAATATTCGGTTCAGAATTTCAGGCATAGTCCTGCTGAAAGGACAGTCCGGGAAAACTGCGTGATATAATTTGAAAATTCAGAGTAGTAGTAGGAATATTTCAGTTCGAGCATCGTCTTTTTGTAAATTTCACGGGATAGTTTTACGATGATATAGTTGCGGTTTTCGCTGTCGTTGATAAGCAGCAGTTCATCGGATATCAGTATGCCGTCCTTAAATGAGGATATCATAACCGAGAGGAGCATATTGAGATATATCCTGAAGAAGAGCATTGATGTCATAGAGAGCTGAAAACGTTGCCTGAATACTGATTCGCCTGCCGAATTGGAAAGATTGATTTCGGGATTATATGTCAGTGATATTATAAGGTCAGACTCGTAGTTCAGTCTCAGAATTATATTATGGTTTGTGTCGGTTCTCTTGTCGGATGTCTTCCGGGTCAGCAGGGTATCTTTTTCGAGATTCCCGATTTTTTTATAGGCAAATGTGTCATAAAGCATATATTTGAAGGAATAATTTAGGTTTATATTCAGGTTTTCATCTGCATTTACCGATGTCACGAGTACAGATACAGGACTTTCGTAGGAAAAGTTATTGTTGTAGTCAAAGATAAATTTTTCGTAGCCTATCATTAGTTTGAGATAAACCATATCGGATATGTAATTGAGTGCGGCAAATGGTCTTAAGAGGGTATAATCCTGCATGGTTCTGACTGTTGTGGTATCCTTGAGTTCGATTCCGGCCTCAGGTGCAAATTTACCGGTTTTGTAGAGATATGACGCTTCGACCTGATTCGCGAGTGTATTGGCGTTGGAAATACTGAAAAACAGCTTGCCTCCGTTTATTATGTTTGCTTTTATGATGTTCTTACCTGATGAGTATCTCAGATTCAGGTCCGACTGGAGTTTCAGATTGAAGTCTGATTCTATCGGTTCATCGCCTTTTGACGGGGATTTCAGGACATTCGAGTCATATTCCGATGAGATGTTTAAGCGCTCCTTCAGAAGAATATCGGCAGGGAGCGAGAGCAGGAATATCATAAATAAGGCATTCAATCCTGTCTGACCTCTTCCTTTGCGGCCTCGACATATGCGAGCATCAGTTTATAGACGCAGTCATCTAGAAACTTCTTTTCGTCTTCCGTAAGGTTACCTTTTGTCTTATCCTGCAGGATTTTCAGAATTTCGATAGTCTCCTGTGCAAACTGAAGATTCTTTCTCTTCTCCTTTGTAATCGGGTCTGCAATCATCCCGAGTGATACAAGTGCGCTCATATAGAGAGATGCTATAAATGAACCGAAATCTATCTTTTTTGTCTCAGCTTCACTCTTTGTCCTGTTATCTGTATCTGACATAAAATCCTCCGCAATTTTGCTTTTTATAATAATTCCAAATCGGATATTGTCAAATAGTTTCGGGATAAAACTGATGAGAATATCATAAAATTTCTTGCAAAGAGAAAAAATGTTGTTATCTTTCGTATCTAATATTTTTTTCGAAAGGAACTTTATGGAAGTCGTGCTGAATGTACTGGATAAAATATCCTCTTTCGTCTGGGGGTGGCCGCTTATAATTCTGCTCTTTGGTACACATATATTCCTTACAATTAAAACCGGTTTTATCCAGAGATATATCTTTTATGCAATAAAACTTTCATTTTCGAAGGAGAATACGGAGAAGGGAGAAATCTCGCATTTCGGGGCACTTGCCACGGCACTTGCGGCAACGATAGGTACAGGGAATATTGTCGGAGTATCTACTGCCATTGCGCTCGGAGGGCCCGGTGCGGTTCTGTGGATGTGGTTTACAGGTATTTTCGGAATAGCAACAAAATATTCAGAGGCCCTTTTGTCGGTCAGGTACAGGATACAGGCAGAGGACGGAAGTTTTGCGGGCGGACCGATGTATGTCCTCGAAAAAGGGCTTAATATGAAATGGCTTGGTATTCTGTTTGCAATATTTACTGCTGTTGCTGCGTTTGGAATCGGGAATATGGTTCAGGCAAATTCGATTGCGGAAATGACAGCAAATAATTTCGGTATATCCAAATATCTGACCGGAATCTTTCTTTCGGTTATTACATTCGTGGTGATTATCGGCGGGGTCAGAGGCATTGCAAGGATATGCGAGGGACTGGTCCCTTTTATGGCATTATTCTATGTGCTGGGGTGTCTGATAATTCTCGCATTGAACTATGATAGACTACCGGATGCCGCCATTGTAATTCTTAAGGGGGCATTCAGTCCGCTGGCAGCTACAGGCGGATTTGCTGGTTCTGTCCTAAAGGATACTATCAGATACGGAATTGCAAGAGGACTCTTTTCCAATGAATCGGGTCTTGGCAGTGCTCCGATTGTAGCGGCGGCAGCCAGAACAGAAGAGCCGGTCAAACAGGCACTTGTCTCATCTACCGGCACGTTCTGGGACACAGTTATCATCTGTCTGATAACCGGATTTACGGTTGTAAGTTCGGGAGACTGGATTTCAGGAAAGAGCGGAGCGGAGCTCACCACATCTGCTTTCTCCCACATCAGGATTATTGGCCCTCTTGTACTCAACGTAGGTCTTTTGACATTCGTATTTTCCACCATTATCGGGTGGTCATATTACGGAGAGAAGGCTGCCGAATATCTTCTTGGGAGCAGGGTCAAGAGCTACTACAGGATATTATGGGTACTTTCGGTCTTTCTGGGTTCTGTTCTCTCACTTCCGGTTGTCTGGACATTCGCCGATATTGCAAACGGACTGATGGCTATTCCCAATCTTCTTGCATTGCTGCTTTTAAGCAGGATTATTAAGGAAGAGACAAGAAGCTATTTTACGAAAATCAGGGGATGAACTTTACCACTTCTTATATTTCCAGAACAGAAGAAATCCTGCCACAGATAAAAGAGCAAGTCCCATTATAATCCAGAATGCGTGCGGATTATGCTGCATTGGTATGGATACGTTCATTGAGAATGCGCTGACCACAAGTGTAGGAACCATTATTGCAATGGTTATGATATTTAATGTCTTCATCAGGATATTCAGGTTGTTACTTACAATAGAGACCCTTGCGTCCATCAGTGAGGCAAGGATGTTCGAATATATCTCTGCCTGTCTGAAGCACTGATTGTTGTCGATTATAAGGTCGTCTAAAAATTCTGTCTCTTCCTGATTGAATCCGAATTTCTGTGAATTGTTGCGGATTCTCTCTATCAGTACGCTGTTAGAATTTATCGAGTTGACATAGTAAACAAGCGATTTCTCGATATTGAAGAAATTCTGGATATACTTATTCTCCATAGAGCTGCTAATCTTCTTCTCGAGTTCGTCCGTAATCATATGCATAACCTTTATATGCTCCAGAAAGTGAGTAACCGAAACCGAGAGGAGTTTCAGCAGAATCTCGTTGTATGAACCTGTTTTCTGAAAGAGTTTCGCACTAAAGAGAGGAATATCTTCGCTCATTACAATGATAATTTTCTCCCTGAACAGAAAAATTCCTACTGAATCTACCTTGAACAGGAGTCTCTTGTCCTTTGAAATATTCTTCGGCCTTTTATAGATTATGGCTATGTGTTCGGGCTCGAATTCTATACGGGATAGCTCGTCGGGGTCAAGAGATGAACTGAGGGTATGTTCGTCGATTTTATATCTGTCTGCAAGAATTCTCTTCTCATTGTCGTCCGGTGCAATATATACAAATATATTTGCATCCTTTTCATTTGAGTCGATGATCTTCTGATTTTCGAGTTTGAAAGATTTCAGCATATACTCCTCACTGCCTGAGGCTTTATAATCCAATAAAACAAATATTCAACAAAAAAGTATTTTCAAATACCTGTTTTAAGTATAAAACAACCTAACACAGTATTAACAGATTTGATAAAACGGATTCAATATCTGTTTATTCTTTCCCCCATTTATCGTCGTCCGGTGGCGAGTCCTTAATCTTCTCCTTATCTTTCTTTCTTATTTTGACTTTATTATCGTCTTTGGCCCAGTTGTCATCGCCGAGTTCCTCCTGTATCTCCTGCGGCAGAGGATTCTCCTCCACCTTTACCGGAAGAGACTGAGTCTCCTGTACAGGCTGATTTTTATTGTTAGCTGGTTTCGGGCTTTCGGCTTTTGTCTGGGCTGCCGGTGAGGGGGCAGGCTTTTCTGCCTGCGGAGACGTGCTTTTCGGTGAGACGGATTTTTCTTCGGTTGCCGCAGTCTTGCTGTCATTTGCATTCTGGGAAGAGGGCTGTGATGAGGCTTCCGGTTCATAGTAGTCATCGGGTCCGTCAACTTTCTGGATATTCTTTGAACCCGCACAGAACGTAAACAGAGATATTGACAGCACAAAAAGAATTACGGAAAAGAGCGGTCTTTCTCTCATATGGATTCCCTCCGGTACAAAAATAATTATACAGACAAAACAGATTATGGCTATCATACAAATGGACGATATCATATTGAATCTGTATATATCCTGTTCTCTGTAATTTCAAATAAATTGTTGCTTTTACTGACAGTTTGAATTATATAGACCGTAAGAAAATCGTCCATCTGGAGGTTATATGCCTGTTACACCAGAACAACTTAGAAGGTATGGTATTTTTTCACAGATTCCGACTGAGATTCTCGTACCGGTCACCAATGTCGTACGGGTCGTAAATTTCCCTGCTCAGAGTGTTATCTTCAATGAAGGTTCCTCAGGTGACAGGATGTATCTCCTCGAAAAGGGACAGGTCAGGATATCCAAACTGATATCGGGGATAGGCGAAGAGGCACTGAGCATACTGAATGAAGGTTCATATTTCGGAGAGATGAGTCTCATAGATACATTCCCGAGGTCCGCAACAGCAATTGCACATACGGACTGTGAGCTGTTTGAGATATACAGGGATGATTTTGTGGATATGCTTCAGAGTGACAGGGACCTTGCATATTTTATTATGTGGGCACTGCTGAAGACCCTGAGCCAGAGGCTGCGCGATACGAATGATAAGATCAAGGCATTTTTCGCTATGGCCGGAGGGTTCTGATAAATTGCATAGAGGTATTCTCTGGTCTGTGATTCTTCTGGTCCTTTTCTCTTTCTGTCAGACAAAGAGAGTCAGCATCAGACTGCCGGCTGATAAGATACAGAATATCAGGGCAATCATTTTTCTTCCCGTCAAATCAAACTTTTTATTAAAAAATTCCCAGATATACCGTATGCTCATTGAATCGGCTGATTTTGTATCGGCAAACAGCAGTTATTATGTCGTATTGCCGCAGGAATATAAGATTGAAAAGGACTGTCCGTTCAAGGAGATATTCATCTGCTCGGACCTGAAGAAGGTGCTCTCGGAAGGAAATATCGAGCCTTCAAAAACGCTTTTTATCGAATATACCGTTATCGAGGAGACGGGAGTAATGGTGAGCGAACTCTCGGGGAGGGCCGCAAAGGGGAGTGAAAAGACGGCGGGTTCGGAGATGAAACTTAGGCTAACAAGCAGGATTCTGCATTATTCCGAAGAGGATACATTGTTTGAGGACAGGTTTCTCTTTGAGCCTGATTTGTCTTCGGGGGATATGCTGAATCCTCTCTACAGATATCAGAAGGAGCTTCTTGGTGAGATTCTGAGCGGGCTTGGTGCAAAGACCGTCAGAAAGGAACTGAACTATTTCGTCAACCATTTTCAGGCTGTCTATCCCCGCAATACAAAGAGTGAAGGCGATTGCAGGGTGGAAAAACCGGATATCGACAAGGAGATTGAGGCGGAGATGCTATTCGAGGAATTTTACAGGGATAAATGCCAGAAGTATATCGGTATTATGAAGAATTATTCCTGCGGTATTCTTTACGAAGGTCCTGAATTCCCCTTTTTGGGTAAGGATATTTTTAATAAAGGTGACCTCATAATTTCATTCTGCGGTATCAATGTCTATGGCTTTTATACAATCAGCAATGCGTATATCACAGGACGGTGTGAGAAGGAGAGAAAATCCGTGGTAATCAGGGATTCCCTGAAAACCGATCTGGGCTTCTGACGGAGGAGAGATATGAAAAACAGTCAGATTGACAAAAGAAAACATCTGAGAGGGCCGATTAAGGTGGAGATCAAGGCCGGTGTGGCAAATGCCGGCGGAATCATCTATTTCTCGACAAAGAATATCAGCAGGGGCGGGGCATTTCTTGTGTCGGACTTCCTGTTCGAACAGGGTCAGGAGCTTACCCTAAGCTTTCAGCTGCCCGG
>DYEF01000092.1 GCA_020725805.1 Bdellovibrio sp. | reverse complement strand
TATGTCTACCTTTATGTTCGCTATATCCGAGACATTCTCCAGAACAACCTTACCCTTTATACCGCCCTTGCGCTGAAGCTCCTTAGGACTTTGCGGGTCGAACGGGTTTACTGGCTCTATCTCGGTCGAACAGGAGAGAAAAAAAGATACAAAGACCAAAACCAGTATTAATATTCTATTCATAGGATTACCTCCTGAATCTAATCATATCTTCAATTAATACAGAAAATATCTTACAAAACATCGAGCAATATTTCAAGTATCAATCATCACAAAAACTTAAATAACACCAACAATTACACTCAAAGATGTTAATTATTGCCTTTTAATAACCGGATTTGTATGTTAGAAAGTCAGACAGACTAATGCTGATAAAAATAAGGAATATTTACTCCCATATGACAACGAACCGGAAAGTAATTACCGGCCTCTTATTATCATCTCTTTTTTATCTGACAGCAGCAGTTTCAGTCACATACCCTCTGATTACTGATTTGAAAAATCAGATACCTGCAGATCCGGGTGATCCGTTATTAAACGTCTGGACACTCTGGTGGGACCTGAAAAGCATAACTGAATTCAATATCGCAGAATACTTTGATGCAAATGTAATGTTCCCCTATAAAAACACCCTTGCCTTTTCCGAGCATCTGACCGGAGAGTCGATACTTGGACTGCCGTTTTACCTGATTAATCAGAACCCTGTCTTTATTTACAACATTTTATACCTCCTCTCATTTGTCGTTGCCGGAATCGGTATGTTTATACTTGCCTATCACCTCACCCAAAGCCTAACAGCCTCCTTTTTTGCTGGTCTCATATATGCGTTCATCCCTCACAGAATAGGTCAGGCAGGCCATATCCAGACTCTATGGTCCGGATTTTTCCCAATATGCATATTATATCTTTACCGGTTAATCGATGAAGCAAGAATAAGACATATTATTCTGCTTTCTTTCTTTGTAATTCTCCAGTCCCTTATGAATATGTACTTTGCCGTTTATCTGGCAATAATTCTTCCCTTAACAGCAGTGCCTTATATAATTCATCAGAAAAAAACAACCGATGTAAGACTTATTATCAGTCTGATAATCACCGCACTTCTCTCTCTACTGATACTTCTCCCGTTCTTTCTGCCTTATATCGAATTAAGGGAGTATTTCGGACTGACAAGAGAGATAAAAACCATTTCATCTCTGCCTGAAATAAAAAATCTGTCCGGTATAAACAGATTCAGCTTTCTGTATAAGGAGTATTTCACGAAACTGGATATAAATGAGGGCTCATTCTTTCTCGGAATTTCTGTCGCCGCCGCCGCTACCTTTGGAATTATCTTCTCAAAGGTCAGAGAGATTTACCGTCTGACCCTGATTCTGATAATTATCTTTTCGTTTTTAATAATCTCAGGCCCCAACCCGACAATCGTAATAAAAGACACAGTTTTTAATTACGGCTTTTTGTACAGGTTTTTATATGACTATTTCCCAGCCTTCGACGGGACACGCGTCCCGATGCGATTTTATATCTTCACGGTACTGGCTGTCTCGATATTTGCCGGCTCAGGTATAGCTTTGACAGAGAGAATAAAGACGGGAGCAATCAGGGTTATCATTTTTCTGCTTGTACTCTCGGCAATTTCCTTAGAATATTATGCGAGAATACCGGCCATAAAATTTGACATATTTACCAGTCCTCCTGAAATCCTGAAAAAGGTCAGATCACTTGGTGACGGCGCAGTAATATACTTCCCCTTAAGGCATACATATTCACACATTATCTATGCAGCTGTTACCGGTAAACCTACATATACATCATTTACAGGATATATACATCCGCTAAATAATATTCTGAAAGAAATCGAAAAAAACCCTGACGGGGCAGATACACTCAATATACTCTCTGCACTGGGTATCAGATATATTGCCGTTACAGACAGGATACTATCAGACAGATTCGACAGAATTAATCCGGAAGAAGGTAAAAAATTCAGTAAGATATACGAGGGCAATGATGGAGTCATATATTCGCTGGAATATGACTTCGGGGGGTACTTCACATACAGGAATTTTTCCGAAATCAGTTATTTTATAAACAAAAACAGGTATTACATCTATCTCAAAACAGATATAGGGAGAAACGGGAGTAAAATACCTCTGAGATTATATTTCAATGCAGAAATTACTTACAGAAAAGACGGAAGAATAATTCAGAAGGAGAAGAAAAAAATAAGAGTACCGGAGATAGCCGGAGTCTCACCGGTCTTCGTAACAGAGGCAGAGAAATCTCAAATTAACTTTGACGAAATAGAAATTACAATCTTTGGGAAGAACAAACGGGATTCGAAAACATTCAAAAAGAGAATATCCATCTGAATAACCCGTGCCAGACCGTCATACACTCATTCTTTCCTTTACTATAAGCGCTCAATGTTGTAAACTATCAGCATTCTGGGAGGTAATTATGAACCGGTTAATCTTATTATGCTTATTAATATTCTTTCCGGTCTATGTATATGCACAGGATGTAGGAGATATTGCACTTGTGGAGGATACCGATGGTTCTATCGCCAAATACGCACAGCTACCCGATTTCTATCTTGCGGCGGCGGCAAAGGCTTTTTATAAAACTCATCAGGATATCTACGATGATATCTTTGTATTCCACAATACCACAGGAGGCGGAATCCAGCAGGGATGGCCTGTCTATCTGGATGTCAAAGGTATCGGGAGAGATCTTTTGAGGGACCAGAGGGCAAGATTCGGAGTCCCGAACGGAAAGCTGAGAATGGCAGTAAAGATGGGCAGTCTGCCAACACTTCCAGAGAATCCCGACGACAGGGCACAGATCGTCCCGGGATATCCGCTTACAGGGGCGGAACTTATGGGACATGAATACGGGCACCAGTATCTCGCATCAATAACATACAGGCAGAACGGAGTCCTTCATTGCTGGATAAGAGGAATGGAGAGCACCGGAAGTTCTACAGGTGATTTGTGTGATGGTTATTATACAGGTGATTTCAATCAGCACTGGAGTTATTATTTCAATTCAAGGTCTGTAATGTACGGGAGCTTCATCAAGGATTTGGGTAACGGAAGTTTCGAATTTTCATATCCGGCTGTAGGATATTCGGACCTCGACCAGTACCTTATGGGATTAAGAAAGATGTCCGAGGTGGACCAGAGTCAGCTCTTTCTGGTGGATACAGGTGATATGATAACCGGCTCGGCAGCAATTCCTCCTGCACATGGCTCAAGTAGTATTGTAAAAGGGAAGAAGATAAGTTTTACAATGGATGATATAATATCTGCAAATGGTGTCCGCAATCCCGAACTCGAACCCTGTCACAGGAAAGTAGCATTTATACTCGTATATCCGAAGGGACAGATGCCGACACAGTCCCAGATCAGCAAACTGGACAAATACCGTAAGCGCTGGGAGACCTGGTACGCCTGGGCGACAAATGACCGTGCATCCGCAGATACAACCCTCGACGGGAGAGGGACAGGAACTCCGACCTGCCCGGGTCAACCTGTCTCAATTGATGCCGGATATAATGACATATCAACCGAAGATACAATTCTTCCGGATATCCTTGCAGATACTACAGCAGATACAGGCACAACTGATGTAACCGATACATTTCAGGATATTACGACGACTGACGAAGTCATCAGTGATATCCCGGATACCGGAACAACCGATGCCGGATATGAGACCATGGCAGAAGATATTACTGTTCCGAAAGACAGCAATATCATAGACACCGAAAGTACGGATATAACTGCCGAAGAGGATACAGATATCCCTGAAGATGTCAAAAAACCGAAATCAGACCTGAGTTCGCTCTCCGACGACTCATCCGGTTGCGGCTGCACCCTTCTGAACTGACAACAGAAATCCCGAAGCAGAAATTTATGGTCCTGAATAATATTAAGTTGCAAATCTTCATACTTTGGATTACCTGTTAGGATATGAAACTATCCATACTCATACCGGTATATAACGAGGCCAAAACGGTAGAAAACCTGATAAAGAAGGTACTCAGTACAGAATTTGATGCAGAGACTGAAGTTGTAATTGTAAATGACGCCTCAGGCGATGGTACAAAAGATATACTCAATAAAATCAGGGACCCAAGGGTAAAGGTTCTTCATCACACGGCAAATCAGGGGAAAGGGGCAGCAATAAGAACAGCCGTCAAGAACGCAACAGGTGACTACATTATTATTCAGGATGCTGACCTCGAATATGACCCGTCCGATATTAAAAGACTCATACAAAAGGCACAGGAAGGATACGATGTAATCTACGGCTCGAGATTCCTTAACGGGAAGCCCGAGGGAGAGAATAGCATACACTATCTGGGCAACAGACTACTTACATATATTTCAAATATATTTTCGGGACTCGACCTGACCGATATGGAGACCTGTTATAAGATGATAAAAAGGGACATTTTCAGTCAGATTGAGATAGAAGAGAACAGATTCGGCATCGAACCGGAACTCACAGCAAAGATCGCCAGAAACAAATACAGGATTACCGAAGTTCCTATAAGTTACAGGGCCCGCAATTACAGGGAGGGGAAGAAGATCGGTATTAAAGATGCCGTCAGGACCGTTTACTGTATCATAAAATATAATCTCTTCTGAATCCCTCTCCCGGGAAGCAGTGTCATACAAAACAAACCGCATAGGATAAAAATCTATTGTCAATTGTGCTTTTATAATGTAAATAATGTACTGGTTTTTTAATCCTTTAAGGAGAATTTTATGAGTTCAGATATTAAAATCGAATCAACACTTTCATCAGTGCTTTCAAAAATGAATGCATCAGATTCAGTAATCGATGCCCTTGGCCTTATACTCAGCGGCAATTCAGTTATTGATTTTCTAAGACTCAATTTCAAGAGCGACAGCGAGATAGACAATTTTCTGAAACTGAATAATTTTGTCCTCACCGAGCCGAGGTCATACAGAAGAATCTATCACATTTACAATGATGCCATCAATTATCTGACATCTCTCGACGTTCAGATTCCTCAGGAATTCAGGGAACTTTCAGACATACGGGACCTCTTCAGGTATGCGTCATATCTGAAAGGGAGTAAGACATTTGCAAAGATCTCCTGCAGCATCCTCAAGGTTATGCATATTCTACATCACCTTGAGTCAAGGGAGCTTATGTATCGTACCAGTATCTCCATCGAGAATCTATTTTCAGCCTGTGAGGAAAAGGTCTCGAAGGCAATTTCCGAACTGAACAGGTCAGGCATTTCTATTTATCATTACTCTACCTGCCGCGAAAATATATTTGACAGAATTACAAAACTCACTGCCAGAAAAGAGATTATCGCTGCCCAGATGTTCGAGAAGGCATCCTTCAACATCGTAACGGAGAAGAAGGAAGAAGTCCTTTCGGTTTTGAGGTATCTCATAACAAACGTTTTTCCTTTCAACTATGTCGTGCCGGGATATTCGAGCAGCAATTATATCGACCTCATCAATGAACTCAAATCCTCCGATGAATACTCAAAAAAAATCGATATCTATCAGTTCACAAAAGAGGCTCCAATGGCAAATTCAGCATCCGACAGAGTCTATATGAGGGCAGATATCCCGCTGGATATAAATTCACTCGGCATCAGTATAGATGATGAAACGGCCGAGAATCTGGGATACACGATATTTTCACTTACTGACTTTGTCATTACAGACATAGAATCCCAGAGAAAGACAGAGCACTCCCAGAACAATCAGCAGAACCAGAAACTCCTGCTTAAGAGAGAGGCAATTGCAAGAATAACCAAAGAATAGATATGCTTCCCGGTTTTAATCACAATATCAAATACAGGAATATGGTCTTCCATGTTCAGACAGAGGACAACGGAGAGGAAAACCCTCTCGTCATCTCCCATCTGTTTATCGGCGGGAATATCATCGCAACCAAAAAGACAAATTATTCAGACCTTCTTGGCAGGGAAAATATGGGCGCAAGCGTCAGAGCGATAATGGAAAACCAGCATAAAGAACTGATAAAGGAACTGATAACAGGCAAATACGATTCGCACCCTCTTGTCTCAGGGGTACAGAAACACCCTTTGGATATTCAGCCTGCAAATACTCAGAATGCAGAGACTCCGAAAACGGACAATACAATGCCGCCTGAGAAAATCCCGCCGAAGCAGAAAGATAAGTCTCCCTTCAAACCCGTAACCTCTGCATCCGGTTTTACTGTGTTCGGCGAAAGTACGATCAGCGAAGAGTCACTCGACAAAATAATACTCAAATTCCTAAAAGAAAACAAAAACCAGTGACGATGGAGAATCTGTATCTTGCACTCGGAAGCAATGTAGGCAACAGATATGAAAATATTCTGAATGCTGTAAAAATTCTTAACGGCTCCGGAGTAACCATTGTCAGAAATTCCTCGCTCTACGAGACATACCCGTACGGATATATCAATCAGTCAAACTTTCTGAATATAGTCCTTAACTGCAAAACAGAACTTGAACCGCTTCCTCTCCTTTTGAAGATAAAGGAGACAGAAAAAAGAGTGGGACGTACAGAGTCTTTCAGATGGGGTCCCAGAGTAATTGACATTGATATACTGATTTACGGGAGTCTCGTGCTTAAAACAGAAGAACTGACAATCCCTCATGCCGAGCTCAAAGAACGGGATTTTTTCCTTATCCCGCTTTTAGAAATTGACGGCAATATCACCGACCCCGAGACCAATATTCCGCTCAGGCATTTCGCCCTGAATCTGAACTCACACATAATTAGGTCTGCTTCCGTTGATTCTGATTTCAACAAAATCCGCAACAATAAATGTTGAGTAGAGGCCGCCTTCTGTTTTAAAATATCTTACAGACTAATAGAATATCCGGTATTAAGCCTTCTCTGGTCTATTCAAACTCAACCTTAATCTCCCCGCCTTTTATCAGTTCGCTGTGATTTATCCTGAAATCACTGACCTCTTTACCATTAAAAAGAACTCTCTTTACCTTATACTTATCTCTCGAATAACCAGCTGTTCTGACCAGAAGTTTTGTATTATTGAACTTTATCTCACTCTCTGCAAAGAGCGGGGCACCTATCAGATAATAATCCTTGACAGGGAGCATCATTATTCCAAGGGAACTCATTATATACCACGCAGACATTGTTCCGCCGTCATCATTACCCGGAAGTCCGTCGGGAGAATCCTTATATGAGACCTTGAATATCCACCTGTTCCACCTATTTGAACTGTTACAGTCCTTAAGGTCACAATACATAAACGGTATGAGAATACAGGGTTCGTTGCTGTGCCAGTAGTATTTGCGGGGGAGTAATGTTGTCGGCTCTGATTTATACTCCTCTTCTGACTTTGTAAAGAGTTCATCGAGTGCAGCAATGAGATTCTCCCTGCCACCGAAAAGGTCTGCCAGCCCCGAAGAGTCGTAAGGGATAAAGAACCTGTATTGCCAGCCGTTCCCTTCCACATAATACTGTGAATGAGAGGTAGGAATAAAATTATCAATAAAGGTCCCGTCCGAATTTCTCCCTATGAAGAACTTCTGTTCATTGCTAAAAAGATTTTTATAATAGGATGCCCTTTCGAGAAATCTCCCGTAATCCTCTTTTTTACCCAGATAATCTGCGATATAGGCGATTGCGTAATCATCATACGTATATTCCTGAGTCTTCGAGACAGAACCGCTATATTTATCTGCCGGCACATACCCAAGACTCACATATTCCTCTATCCCGTCCCTCCCTCCGTAATATGAGTTCGGGTCCTTTGGTTTATCTGCTGTCTTTAGCATTGCTTCAAAGGATTTTTCTATATCCCAGTCGACAACTCCTCTCATAACAGAGTCTGCAAACATAATATTTGCACTCTCTCCGACCATCGAACCTGACTCTCCTGTCCCCATCGGCCATCTGGGGAGATATCCGCCCTGCTCATACATCTTCAGAAGAGAGATATTAAAATCCCTCTGAATGGCCGGAAGAATGAGAGATATCAGGGGATGAAACGTCCTGTACGTATCCCAGAGTGAAAAATCGGTATAGTAAATGAAATTCTCTGCTGTATGAATCTGATTGTCAAACCCCCTGTACCTTCTGTCTGAATCTGTAAACAATGTAGGCATCTGAAAGAGGTGATACATAGCCGTATAGAAAATCCTCTTATCCCGCTTATTCTCGCTCTTTACTCTAACAAGAGAGAGCATAGACTCCCAGTCTTTTTCGGTATCCGACCTGTACTTTTCGAAACCAAAGTCTGGAATTTCACTTATAAGATTCTTTTCTGCACCCTCGATATCCACATAGGATATACCTACCCTTACATTGAGAATCCCGCTCCCTTCGAAATGGAGAAGTGCCCTGATATTATCTCCGCTCAGGGAATTGCCCTCCGAATATTTCAGGTCCTTGTAAAGTCTGAAATCCTTTATCTTTCTGTCGGGTACTGCATAAAAGTATATCTTAAGACCACCATATCTGTCGGCAAAATCTCCTATCGTCTTTGCTGACCCGTAAAAGACATTCTTCTCTGTATCTATTACAATCTCCTCATCCTCTACCTTTCCGAAAGCCGCAGCGGCATCGAGGTCAACAAGGAGTACATTCGGGGACTCCCTGTTCTTAAATGTATATCTGTGAATTCCGGACCTGCTCCTGACTGTAAATTCCGCAAGCACATCTCTGTCCGGAAGAAGTACGGAGTAATAACCCGGAGAGGCCTTTTCGAGAGAATGGTCGAGAGGTGAACGGTATTTCGTCCAGTTTATCATCTCATCCGAGAAGGAAGTCACCGGCATAAACAGTATATTCCCCTGATCCGCAACACCGACCCCCGGCAGATGATTGTGAGAGAAGCCCACAATGTACTCATCTTCATAATAATAACCTGCACAGTGATAAAACGGTACTGCACCGTTCGACATTGCGGTATCCGGAGAGAGTTTTATCATGGAAAACGGTGCTGTTGCACCCGGAATCATAGACCCCACACCAAATCCTACACCACCGGTGCCGGTGAAGACATTGACATAATCAATGAGTTTCTCTTCAACACCCGTATCAGCTACCTGCTCAGGCCCTGTATCCTGAATAACAGTGACATCATCTGTACCTGTATCAGCAACAGTATTATTCTTTTCATCCGAACAGGAATAATAAACGACAGATAAGAACAGACATAAATAAAAAAGAAGATTTTTCATAATGCCACCTAATTTTTAAGAATAAAGACCTTGAGTATAAAATAAAAGATCAGACCCCCGATGATGAAAAACTTAAGCAGAACTCCGGCAGAATAACCCGCCACCGCTCCCAGAGCAACAATTAGTGATTTATTGACAAGTGCAGAGTTGACAAATTCACCGATAAAAGAGCCGGCAAAAACACCAATGAGAATACCAACAGGTCCTCCGAGAATAAAACCGGCAACCATTCCTACCATCATACCTATAAACGACAGACGTGATGCCCTGAAGATCTTTGCACCTACAAATGAAAGTACGTTGTCCACAAAAAGTGACAGTATAGAAAAGAAACCTACAACAATAAGTACAAGACTGTTGAAAACCTGATAATCAGTATGATGTGCATAGAGAAGATAGCCGGCAAACACAAAGAGGCCCGGCGGAAGAACAGGGACAAAAATAAAGACAAGGGCAGCAATAAACAGGAGTCCTACAAGAGCAAAAATCAAATCTTATCTCCCCTTACAAATGCATTGCTCCTCTTCTCAACCCCGACCTTCGTTCTGTTACCGTGTCCCGGCAGAACGTCAAATTCATCGGGAAGGTTGTAAATCTTCTTCTGAATACTCCTCTTTATCTCTTCAAAGGACCCTCCCGGAAAGTCTGTACGTCCTATGGAGCCTTCAAAGAGGAGGTCACCTACCACAACAAATTTATCCTCCCTCGAGAGAAAAGATACAGAGCCCGGCGAATGTCCGGGAGTATAGAGCACTTCGAGTCTGTTATCTCCGAATGATATTATATCTCCCTCGTCAACAAGTCCGTCTGCCGGAGGCGGGTCCTTTATCCTGATTCCGAAGAACATTGCAAAACCCGACTGCTGTGTAAGCATATCCTTCTCCATAGGGTGAAGGAGAATCTTGACGTTTTTATATTTTTCCCTGATATCCCTCAGCGCACTTATATGGTCGAAGTGTGTATGCGTCAGCAGGACATACTTCGGAATCTTGCCCAGTTTCTCGACAAGACTGATAATCTCATCGGCCTCAAATCCCGGGTCGACGATAATACACTCCTTATATTCCGAGTAGATGACATAACAGTTCGTCTCAAGCGGTCCGACTGTCAGCATTTCATATTTCATAAAAGACCCCGCAATCAATAAACAAGCAGCGAGATATCCTTGTCTGCCGGATATGGTTCGAATATCTCGGATGTATTTGAAATCTCGCTTGCAGATGAGAAGCCGCCGGTTACCAGAACAGTCTGGTCCGGAAGAACAGTCAGAGTGTGAGCTGCCCTCGCTTCATTCATTTTGACAACCGGATTGGCGGCATCTACTATGCCGGTCGGGTGAATAGAGTCAAAGAGGTCGGAGTTGACGAGAAAGAGTTCGGCAGAACGTGACGGAATAAACGGGATAAAGGAGGAATCTGTAGCAAAATCCGGGTTGACCGCCTCAAATCCGCCGGTGAACAAAATCTTCGGGTTCTTTGAATAGAGATATACAGACTGAAAGAATGCCCTCCTGTAAATAAGATTGCTGTTTCTCTCGGGATACGACACATTGTTGTTATTGATATCGAAATAGTACGAATAATCAAGAGGCTGACCGGCAAAGACATTGTACTCTCCTCCTAAGAATCCGAGTCTGAAATTCCTCATAAGCATACCGCCGCACAGGAGGAATTTGCCGCTGTCAACCGGAATTATTCCGGAGCCCAGAGAGGCAAGAATATATGCATCCCTCTTTGAATATTTATGTTCGTTCACTGAAGGAACGGCGTCTGCAAAAGAGATAATATCGAATGAATTCCCGAGGTTTTTACTTTCTTCAATCACCATACCACCTGCCACTGCAATTACAGACGACCCCTTGTCCACAACAGAAAAATCAGCAATGACCGGAAAAATTCTGCCGGCAGTCAGTGAAATCTTGCTCTCTGTCATACCGGAAGTCGGACTAATTTCTGCAAGTTTCGCCTCGAAATTTCCGCTGTTGTCACTTACCCCGCCGATAGCATAAACCTTTCCGCCCGGAGAGAGATAGGCATAGTGCATAGCCCTGCTTACAGACCCCTGAACCTTCTTGAATGTATTCGCCTGAGGGTCAAATATCTCTATCGTCAGCGATGCCTCGTCCATCGATTCCGGCATCACAAAGGGTTTGTCTTCACCGGGAACCATTTGCAGTTTTACACTCTTTACACCTCCGGCAATCAGGACCCTGCCGTCCTCAAGAAGGGTCGCTGTATGAAGTGCACGGGGGATATTCATTTTGCCTATTTTCTGAAATTCGCCTTTTTTGTAATCATAAATCTCTGCATCAGCTACAGCACCTGATAGCCTGCAAAACGGTTTGCAATCCTTCCCGTCACAATCAGGGTCACAGGAGTTGCTCGACACAGAACTGATTCCGCCCGTAATCAGAACCCTGCCGTCATTGAGCAAGGTTGCTGTATGAAAGGCCCTCGCGACACCCATCTTGTTGCGCGCGAAGACAAAATCAGAGCATCTCCCGATAAAGACAGATACATCCTTACTGTCACCTTTCTTTACAGCTATCTTATCGGTAGCCCCGCACCAGAGCATCACATCAGCTTTTGCCTTATTGAATCCCTGAAAGAATATCCTGTAGTCCTCAGCCTCGGGCAATCTGAACTTTGCGCCGCCCTTCCCCTCATCAACCGAATACTCATTGCACAACACAGAATTGAGTTTTTCGGAAAAGGCACAGAGTCTGAAGGCATCTATATCACACGGAGCCTCTCCGGCTTTGGGAGGATTATTGATATCACAGGCATATCTGACTGCAGTTCCGAAATAAGGCTTTACACTTAATTCAGTATCAGACTCAGTCCCCGAACAGGAAAAGATGAGAAAAAGAAGCAGAAATAAAATCAATGAGAAGGTCATTTTCACAATATTTATCATAATAATCCACCTCGCTTGCTGGGCAATTATATACCATAAATGCAAATAATAATAAATAGTAATCTTCAGCCCAAAAATAAAGGAAATCCTTTTGTTTTGCAAAAATAGAAAATCCGATAGACTTCAGATTCCGTCAAGAGATCTGCCGGACTTTGCAGAATAAAGCCCTGCCCCTAATCTTTATGTTCAAAAAGCATACCCGAAAAAAGAGCCTTATTCCCCCCTTGCAAGCACAAAGAGAGTCACTGACCCTGCACCTGACTTTTTCAGAAGGCCGGCACACAGAGATGCGGTAGCACCTGTAGTGTATACATCATCTACAAGAAGGATATTCTTGCCTTCGATTAGTGACATCTTCTTTGGGCTGACATCAAATGAATCTTTCAGATTTTTGAGACGCTGCTCCCTGTCGAGTCCTACCTGAGCCCTTGTATATCGGATTTTCCTGAGCACATCATACCGCACAGGGATTTTCAGAATATCCGAAAGAAGAGACGCAATATAGGCTGTCGGGGAGAATGAACGAATAAGGTATTTTAAGAAATGCAAAGGTACAGGGATAATCAAGTCAGGAGAGAACTTCAGAATCTCATCATAAAGAAATCTTACAGATTCTGTTGCAATAAATCTCCCTGCAAAAAGATTATGGCTGTACTTGAACGAAGTCACTGCATCCCCCATTGCGCCTCCGTACAGAAAACGGTAAAAAAGCCTCTCAAAAGGCTTCGGATTCTTAATACACTCACTACAGACTGACTCGCCGGTAATACCAGTATGTCTGACCCCGCATACCGGGCAGAAATTATCTCCCCTCTCTTCAACCGAAATCTTACAGATATCGCAAAAACCTCCGGCATCTTTTCTGACTGTATCCTCAAGAAGAGATGAGCAACCGATGCATCTTACAGGAAAAATAAACCCGAATAACTCACCGGTCTTTTCTGTAATGCCCTTACGGACATTTATCATGGAATCTGTTTTTTCTGAATAATCATTATTCATAAGCCAAAAAAATCCTTATCACACCTCTTAAAAACATCAAATCAAATCTTTTTCGCGGCATATTCCAAAAACCAGAAAAACAACATAAATATGCATTCAGCCCCTCCGTATAATATTTATCAGGGCGGCTATCACTCCGAGAATTGCCGCCGCCGGCAGAAGGAACGAGAGCCTCAGTTCGTTATCGGATTTTATGACCCCTGCGATTTCGGCAATGACAAGAGCAGTAATTTCGAATACAAGGACAAACGATATGATAATAACAATGGACTGAAAGGTATCCGGCGGACTCTCCATTGAAGTCTCGGGAGGATTCTTTACATATTCATCAATAGCATCGGATTTCACCGAATCATCTGTCTCGTCACGGCTGCCGCTTATAGTCACAATCGTATCATTTACATTACTTGAATAGTTGAAAAAATCCGAGCTTTTGTCGAACCGTATTCCTGACACGGAATTCTGATAGACCTGACAGTTATCTATAGTGGTGCAGCTCATATCGGATACGATTATTCCATAGCCTTTATTATGGTGAATACTGCTGTTCTTGATATTCGAACAGGAATTATAACTGATTATTATTCCGGCCCTCTTGTTGAAGGATATCTCGGAATTATCAGAGAATAAATTCGCATCGTTCAGCAACCTTATCCCTGTATTCTCTCCGTCTTTTACCCGACTGTTTATCAGAAAGAGATTTGCATAGTCCCTCACCGCAATTATTGCATCAAGACAGGAAGAGAGCAAAGTATTTTCGAGTGTGCACTTCGCATCGTCGGATACCACAACTCCCGACTTCGCACACATACCTATCTCACAATCTTCAATCCTGATATCAGACTTTTTACCGTACACAAAGATACCGGAGAGAGTTGCACCGGTGATTCTGCAGTTTCTTATCCTTGCCTCCGAATTGACAATCTCTGCAATATGCGATTTGTCATAATCGGTTCTGCCGATACCTTTGAGAGTAAGATTTTCAATTGATACCTTCTCTGTGTCAAAAAGAGAGAAGACCGGCATGATATCGCTCTGTATTACAACCTTCTCACTCGAAACACCGCGAATCAGAAGCGGCTTTCTTATTTTGTAATGTCCGTAATACACACCCGGAAGAATCTCTATCTCACCTCCCGGTTCGATATCCCTGATCGCATTATACAGAGAATCATAACACCCGTCCTCTGCGGTTTTTCCTACAACTATTTTTTTCTGTAAAGTTCTTTTTGCCGCATCACTGCCCTGAACCGGGCCTGATATACCCAGCGCATATGCCCATGAGTTCACGAGCCACTCCGCCGTCTTCTCATCAATGTTCATTCTGACAATCAGCCTCGAGGCCAGCATCTTAATCAGATAATCTGCCTCCATACGGTGTCTTTCCTTTATCAGGTCCTCTGCAATACCGTATTCGGCCGCCCTTGACAGGAGCAGAAAATCCTCCTTAATCGCACCGTATTTCTGCGAGAGCATTTCGAGACACCTGCCGGGTTTTACAGCCTCATAAATCCCGCATTCATTAACCACCTCTTTCAAGAGGTCCTGAATTTCATAACCCATTATTTACTCACAGGGACACAGATATAATTCTGATTGATTTCCGTGCAGATGTTTCCGGGAGGTGCACAGTCCAGAGGATTATCCTTATCGCAGGATTTGGTACAGAAGGACTGTTCTCCGTCATTGTAACAGAACAGATTATATTCACAGTCCAGCCAGCCGGACGGACAGGGGTCTCCGAGCTGACCGCGCTTCTTGTCCGGCCTGCAACCCATAAAATAGAGTTCGCTCCCGCTTGAGAGCCTTGCGTGCGAGACATCGCATTTCATAGACTCCCCACAGTCAGAATCCGAGAGACAGAATCTGGTACATATACCGTCATCACTGCAGAGGTCACTTGCACACTTGGGCTCGACTGTCTGCGGATTACAACTCGAGCCGAAAGACTGACCTCCCGGGACAGGCAGCATACAGGCGTTCTTTTCATACATTCCGTCAAACGAAATAAATCTGCGGCAGATTTCCGGCAGGATACAGTCCTTATCGGTAGTACAACTCCTGAGTGAACCGTTTCTGAGCCTGCAGGCCAGAGTAAATCTAAGAGAGGAATCGGCAAGTTTCAGAGGAGAATAGTCACACCTCAGAGTATCACTTCCGCAATCCGATAATGAGTTACACAAACGGTCACAGTAATTGTAATATGTACACATATTATTGCGGCATCCCGGATATCCCGTAGTAAAGGAACAACTCATAAGCGGGTCTCTACCCTCCAGTGCATCTGTACAGGATATACTGTATTCCTTATTCTCACCGACAAAGACAGAACATACCTTATTGTCTTTACATTCAGAATCCGAGACACAGTCCCTTACCTGCATCACCGGCAGACATAGCGATTTGCCGGTTGAATACAGGTCATCAGGACGGCATTCATAATTGTCGATACAATCATCGGAGGAGAGACACTCCTTTGTGCAGACAGGTGACGGAAGATTTATATCATCCTTCGGACAGAACAGACCCTCCCTGCAGAGGATATTTTCATTACAGATATCACCGATTCTTCCGTAAGTAAAATACCTGGCTATACACCCTTTCAGTGTGACCTTCGCCCCGTTGATATCAAATTTGAGATTCTCACAGACATAGCCGCGCGGACAGTCCTTGTCCCTCCCGCAGGGCTTACTGCATATCCTGTTGTCCGGACATAGATTGGTCTGACAATCTCCGTGCTGCTCGCAGGTATAACCCAGACCGAATCCGTCCGTAAACGGCTGACTGCAATATGCCCCTGCACTGCTCTGCGAATCTGCCACATATATGCAGGCCTCGTGTTTGCTGGCATTACAGTCCGAATCTCTTAGGCAGGCAATGCCGGTATATACCGATTTCTTTTTCTTACAGACTCTCATTCCCCCGCTGTATATGGAACAGGTGTAATTATACGGGCAGAGGGAACTGTCCTGTGTGCAGTCCACAGAGCAGTAGAAACTTCCGTCATCATACAGACAGAGACCGCTCTCGCAACTCAGGTCTCCCTCTGCATCGGTTATATCCATGCCAGCATCAGGCATACAGGACTTTCCTATTTCGGACATCCCCTTCTTTCTGCATTCACCTGTCTTCTGGTTACAGAAGAATCCGTAGGGACAGTCTGTATCGGCATTACATGGCGGATATTTACATCCCTCCGGATTTTTACAAAGACCATTGACACAAACGGCACAGCCGCCACAGTCTTCATTGTTAAGGCACATCGAACCGGTACACCCTTCTATGGGTACACAGAGACCGCTTACACAATTCATACAATACGGACAATCGACAACAGTATTGCACATATAGAGTGAATACGGGCATCCGTATTCCTTAGAACATCTGTCGTTTACACAGTGTCCGCAGACTCCGCAATCCGCATCTGTACTGCAACCGTTAATGTCTCCGGTAAAGACACACATTCTCGGATTTCCGAGACAACTGTATTTATCCGGACAATCCGTATCCTGAACACAGTTATAGGTACAGTATCCGTAATCCTTACCGGCGCCCCTGATACAGATACCCGAAATACAGGAGCTGTTCTGGGTGCAGACATTGCCAACCACCTGAACGCACTGGCCGTTGTAGAGACAATTACCGGGCATACAGGATGACCTTTCACAGGTAAATTCATTCTCACAGGACTGGCAGGATAAAAGAAAATAAAGGCCGATTATTAAAACGATATTTCTCATCACATACCCGGCATCAGATAATTATATCCGTATGTAATCAGAACTGCAAGTGCCATAGGAGGTCCGAACGGTATAAATATACTCTCTTTCATCTGAAATCTTTCGGCCTTCTTGAGTCTGAACCTTACGAGAAGCATAAGTGCAAAGATTCCGCCGACTATAGCTGATATCACAATCCAGCTGATAACCGACGGATACCCCATAATTGCCCCTATAGCTGCAGCAAATTTCACATCACCTGCCCCAAATCCGCCCAGAAAGAATATTATCAGATAGATTCCGAATGCTATACCGAATCCGATAACACTCATAATGAAACCATCCACACCTGAATTGACCGACCAGAGTATAAAACCCAGAAGGATGGAAGGATATGTAACCGAATTATATATCTTCCTTTCCCTGAAATCCGTTATCGAGGCAATAGTCCCTATGACAACAAGGCAGGAGAATGTAAGAAGTTCGAACATACTGCCTCAATGATATTCAAATTTTTACTATCAGTCAAATATAATGTAAAGAGTGAGCAAAGGGAACCCGTCCTGTGAGTTTGCCGCATTGCAATACTGTATTAAAGAGATACCCTTAATGGGCAGTAATCATCAGTATGAGACACAATCCTTTGAGAGACAATTGCAGCAGTTCAAATACCTCATACAGAAAAGTCTCCTGTTTTATTTTATTGTATTATGCAACCTGTTATGTATAGTAAACTATCTTTTGAGGAGGCACACATATGCTTTCAAGAGAGTCTGTCATTTCAATCCTGAGTGAAAAGGTCGAACTCTTTAAGGGATTTTCGGAAGAGAAAATAGGGATTATCATCGACGGCTCAAAACTCGTCACTGTCGAGGAGAATGAGGCCGTAATCGAGGAGGAGGAAAAAGGGAGATTCCTCGGTATTATTCTCTCGGGCGGTGTAAATATCATAAGAGTGGAAAACGACGGGAGCAGAAAAATAATCGGCAGCCTCAGGGAGTACGAAATTTTCGGAGAGATTGCCCTGATGACCAATGAGAAGACGGTTGCAAACGTGGTAGGCAGCACACATTCCGAAATTCTGCTCATCCCGCAGAGTATGTTCACAAAGGCTCTTATGACAGAACCCTCGGCAATAGCATACCTGTCGAAACTTATGATGAAGAGAGTCTCGGAGATTTCAAAGGCATCTCAGGAGACCGGAAGTTATAAGGACGGCCATATTACACTGAATTCGGAGAAGAGAAAACAGATACTCGTCATCAACTGCGGCTCCTCCTCCCTCAAGTATGCATACTATGACACTTACAGACCGGATGAGCCCTTCAAGGGGATTGTCGAGAGAATAGGTGAAAACCAGACAGTCCATAAATTCAGTTACAACTCACAGGAAGAGAAGCATATTATATCCGCATCCGACCACAAAGAGGCATTTCTGGACGTCATCAGAATCCTTACCTCCGAAAAATTCAGGATAATCAGGAATCCTGACGAGATAGATATTGTCGGACACAGGGTAGTACACGGAGGCGAAAAATACAACGCCCCTACCGTCATTACAGAGGAAGTAGAGAAGGAGATAGAGAAGGCAAATCTCTATGCCCCGCTGCATAACCCCGTAAATCTGACCGGCATACGGGAATCAAGACAACTCTTCAGAAAGGCCGTCCATATAGCGGTCTTCGATACGGCTTTTCATCAGACAATGCCTCCCTATGCTTTCCTGTATGCATTGCCGTACGAATACTATTCACAGAAAAAGATAAGGAGATACGGCTTTCACGGGACATCTCACGCCTATGTCTCCCTTAAGGCTGCCGAATTCCTGAAACGGAGATACTCCTCTCTCTCGATAATTGCCTGTCATCTCGGGAACGGCTGTTCTGTCTGTGCAATCGACCACGGCAGGTCGGTGGATACGAGTATGGGATTTACACCGGCAGAAGGTCTGATTATGGGTACGAGATGCGGTGACATCGACCCGGGAGTGCTCATTCACATAATGCGGAATGAAAATATGGACTACAACCAGCTGGATAAGGTCATCAACAAATTTTCGGGACTGAGAGGTATCTCGGGTATATCAAACGATATGAGGGAAATCGAGAATGCCGCAAATCAGTCGGACTACCGCGCACTGATAGCCATTAAGTCATTTGCTTACCGCATCAGAAAGTATATAGGTTCCTATATCGCCGCAATGGGCGGAGTGGACCTTATAATCTTCACGGGAGGCATAGGACAGGGCTCTGCACTCGTAAGGAATCTATCCCTACAGGGTCTGGAATTTATGGGTATTGAAATCGACGAAGACCTGAACAGGAGTGCAAACGGCTTCAAACAGATATGCGACATAACCTCAAGCAACTCAAGGGTAAAGGTACTTGTTGTCCCGACCGATGAGGAGTTTATGATTGCAAGGGAGAGTCTCGAGGCATTAAGAAATTATGAAATCTCTCAGGAAATAAGCAGAATCAAACCAATACCGATTCCGGTAGAGGTCTCGGCACACCACATACATCTCTCGAGAGGGGATGTGGATAAACTCTTCGGTGAGGGATACAAACTTACCATTGACAAGGAACTCTCACAACCGGGGCAATACGCCTGTAAGGAGAAGGTAAACCTGATAGGACCAAAGGGGAGAATAGACAATGTAAGGATTCTGGGTCCTGAGAGGGATAAAACACAGGTTGAGATTGCAATGACAGAGGAGTTCAGACTCGGAATTCAGGCCCCCATCAGGGCATCGGGAGATATCGAAGGTACACCCGGACTCACAATCGAAGGGCCAAATGGAAAGATAACAATAGAAAAGGGCGTTATTCTGGCACTGAGACATATCCATATGTCATTCGAAGACGCTTTAAGATTCGGAATCAAGGACAAGGACCTTGTACAGGTAATGGTTGAGGGTGAGAGAGGAATTACATTCGACGAAGTACTCGTAAGGGTAGATAAGAACTTCAGACTGGCAATGCACATCGATACAGATGAGGCAAATGCCTCCGGTATCAAGACAGGCGATACAGGTTTTATTAAATCAATAATGAGAAAAGTCTGAAACTTCAGCCTTTCAGTTTTTCACGGATCTTTCTTAAAAGTTCTGCGGGCGGAACCGGCTTGAAAAGTACTTCCAGATTTCTGCTTGTCCGCTGCTCGAGTATCTCTTCACTGTATCCGCTCATAAAAATAATCTTTACATCGCCCTTTATCTTCGAAATTTTGTCATACATCTTTACACCACTCAGTTCCGGCATAACCACATCCGAAATGATTAGGTCTATCTTATCGCTGTTTTCTGCAAATACTTCATAACCTTCAAGCCCGGTAGATGCCTCAAGGACCTTATAACCGTATCTCTCAAGTATGAATCTGAGGCTGTTTCGTATATCCGTATCATCCTCCACAAGGAGAATGGTCTCGCTGCCCCCTTCTATAAAATCCGCAGCTAATTCCCTGTTCTCTTCATTCAGGGCGTCTTCCTTATAGGGGAAGTATATATCGAAGGTCGTCCCTTTATCGCTCTCCGACGTAACCTCAATGAAACCGTTATGCTGCTTTACGATAGAATATACGACGGAAAGTCCGAGTCCAGTACCCTTGCCGGCCTCCTTCGTGGTAAAAAACGGATCGAAAATCTTATCAATGATATCCCTGCTGATACCTTTTCCGGTATCCGAAACCCTCATAAGCACATATTTGCCGGCCTTTACATTGTGCTCAAGTGATTTTGATTCATCTACATCCGAAATCTGAATCTCCATCGTGATATCACCTCCCTGAGGCATTGCATCACGGGCATTTGTCACCAGATTCATAATAACCTGTTCGATATTTGTTATATCGGCCATTATACTGGCAGACTCATTGGAGAATTTAACATTCAGTCTTATATCTTCACCTATAATCCTTCTGAGGAGTTTGCTGATTCCGCTGATAATCTCGTTAAGGTCGATAATCCTGAGAGAGATATTCTGTCTGCGGCTGAATGTCAGAAGTACTCTTATCAGTCTGGTACCTCTTTCAATGGCTGAAACTATTTGGTCGAGCCTGTTCTTCACCTCCTTATTATCTGCAAACTGCATCTGCAGAAGATTTGTATATCCCAGTATGGCAGACATAATATTATTGAAATCGTGGGCAATACCTCCGGCAAGAAGCCCTACAGCCTCCATCTTCTGTGACTGCCTCAGCTGATTTTCGAGCCTTTTGGTCTCTTCCTGCTGTTTTTTTATCCTCGCTATATGTTCCTCAATACTGTCCACCATACGGTTTATATACTGCGCAAGTCTGTTGAGCTCTGATATATCAGACTCACCGATTCTGCTGCTGAAATTACCGGATGATATCTCTTCTATCTCCCTGACCATTTTGGTGATAGGATAGTTTATCAGATAAGATATTACATAGGCGATAAAAAGCACTATCAGGAAAAGGAGCAGACCATTCAGAATGACATCAAGTAATGCCCTCTTTATCCTCTCCCTGACAAGATATGTCCTGTATTTTACCTCGACGATCTTACTTGCATCTGTCGGATAACGGGGGTCATTCAGGTCAACGAATATAAAGTATCTGTCCCTATCCTCGAAATCGAACTTTGTCCCTTCTCTCTTGTAAAACATATTCAGAATTCTTTTTTGCAGTTCATCATCAGGCCTGTAATCAGGATTGCCGAAGATATATCCGTGTCTGTCATAGACTCTGATATATTCGACGAGGGGATTTACCTCTTTGATTCTCTCTGCAATCCGCATAAAATTGTACTGGTTGAGGATATCGCTGAACTGCAGCAGCCCGCAGCCTGCCTCGAGGATATATCTGTGGTCATAGGTCGGCAGATACGCAAATACCCTGTACCTGCCTGTGAGTGTCTCAACAGTAAGGCGGTCGAGAACAAACTTATCCCCGGTCCTTATTCTGTCCAAAGAGACTGATAAATCAGGGAATTTTCTGAAATCGAGTCCCAGATCCTTGAGATAAGTTGTTTTGACAATCACATTATTTTCATCGATGATGTAAAAATCAAGCCCTGCCTTATACTCGAATTTTAACTCGTTCTTATATCTTGTAAGATCAACCTTATTCAGGTCGCCGCCGGCGGCAATATAAACATTGTGAAGTTCCGTAAGGAATTTCTCGAGCTTGTCTTTGACCGATTCTTCTATAATATGATATGCATTATCGGCGAGTTTTATTGAAGTAATTATGTTATTATCAGTAATCTGTCTTGATGTATTAAAACTTTCGATAATCTCGTTCTTCTGTTCAGAATACTGATAGTATTTCAACACAAGGAGAAGTGGCAGAAGGAAAATAAGTGAACATATTAAAATCAGATTTTGTAACTTTATACCCTTGAAGGAAAACCGCATTCTTCCCCCTCGTAATATTCCTGATTAAATCAAATTTTGCCCGAATTCAAATAAAAAAATGCCGGAGGGTATAACAGCCTCCGGCACCAGAACAATTACAGTATTTCCAGAATTACAGCGAACCGGTGAATCCCAGAGCAAATGAATGAACCGCAGCGTCATATGTACCCGGGAACGGGTTCTTATCCGCCTTGGCAGTTCTCTCGAGAATGTTGACAAACATATATGAAATATCAAGTCTGAACTTCCCGAACGAGTATCCTGCACCTATGCAATAATCAATTCTGTCGTTATCAGGAAGCATCGGGTCAAGCGTCTCATCCGGAATGGAGGTAATATCGTATATGAGACCTGCTCTGAAATCCCACTTTCTGAATGTATACTGTGCCCCGAATCTTATCTGAGGGGCATCCTCCCATTTCTTCTCCTGAACCTGATTGAGCGACGCATCCTCAAACTCGAATGTAAGGCTTTTATAGGATGACCAGTAGATCTGATTTACATCCAGTTCTGCTTCAAGATGCTCAATCGGAGTAATCCTAACACCCAGACCAACTACCTGAGGCAGAATAAGACCGGTCTTTACCTTCTGGTCCTTCATTGTTGCAGCAAAAGGCGCGGGCACATCATCGAAGTCAACCTTTCCGTCATCGAGTTTCATAAGAACCTGAGACCTGTAATGAACACCAGCCCTGATCCATTTTGCAGGTTCATAGAAAATACCTACGTTATTTCCATAGCCAACTGTAGTGCCGCCGAGTTTCATCTTTGCATAGACTCCGTCACCAAACGGTATACCCTGCTGAACATTAACGGCGCCAAGGACTATATCAAAACCGGCACCAATCGAAAAACCGTAAAAAGGACCCAATGCAATGGAGGGCTGTATTGAATAACTCTGAAGTTCAGAGCTCTTTACGAGATGATACCCTTCCCACTTCTCGGGCCAGCTGATACCAAGCCCATACACGGCATAAGTCCCGAGACCTACCGATACCCATTTGTGGGCCTTATAGGTAGCAAAGAATGAAGGAGTCGGGAAGAAACCTGTATCTGCAGTCGTTTTCTTGTTGGAAGTTTCCGAAGTAAATTCGGAATCACTCAGATACATATTGAGATTGAGGGAGAAATTGAATCCCTCAAGTCTGGTTATTGAGGCCGGATTTACAAAGACGGCGGCAGGCTCACTTCCGGCTGCAAGCGTTGCACCTCCCTGAGCGATACTGGACGGGCTCACTTCATAAAGAAAGAAACCGTTTCCAAATGCAAGGACAGGGAAAAGACAGAGAACAGATAATATCGTAAACTTCTTCATAAATACCTCCTTACTCTATTCAGCAGTTGTTGTAAATGTCCACAGAGCCGTAACCTTCTTCCGGTCGATACCGGCTGCCTCAATTCCTGCAAAGAGCGGCGCATAGGCATTTCTCAAAGCCTCGAGCTGAACCAGATTCTGAACAAGGAGCCCGTAAGCGACCTTCCAGTCATCAGAAGTTGCTGCTGCTATATTCTTATTGGCACTCTCGGAAAGCATACCGAGTTTCGAGGCAAGGATAAGCACATCCAGAGTATTATCGATAAGTGGTGAATTCAGTGCATAATTTGTGTCGTCCACTTTGGTTACAAACGGATTCTTTGCCCTCAGAATCGAGAATGTGGAATATGCCGCTGTCTCAACACCGTGCTTGCTCTTTATATCATTAGTGGTGAAGACAAGATATGTCGACCCTTTATCAAGAGGAGTCTTTGGTATAATCTGCAGTTTGTACCTCGAATTCTCCTCTATAATTTCCAGCTTTGATATTTCAACGGGAATCGGCTGCCCGCCTGTAAGTTTCATCATCATCACACCTTTTGAGAGTGTGGTATCGTCGAGCGGAAGATCATAATAAATATATGGTTTGACATCAACGGGAGCATTTGCCTTCCCCTTGATATCGTTTGGCTGAGGCAGAATCTGACCTACGCTTGCAGGATTAAAGAGAGCCCTCGAGCCGGACTGAACCGAGAAGAAAGAGAATGCTATACTCTTTGCCCTTATATCGCTCTCGACTGTCTCGACAAGTGCAAACAATTTGTTAAATGCATCTCTGGCCGGTTCCAGCATAGAAGCCTCCTCGTCAGAGAGGACCGTAACCGATTTCTTTGCCTCATTTACCAGAGGCTCTTTCTTCTTCAGGAAGTAATATACCGGATTTTCTGTAATATCCTTCCCTTCCTTCGTCTTGACTGCATTTGTCACAGCCACAAGATAATAATGCCCCTGTATGAAATCCGCCGGCATTCCGCCACTCTTATCATTTGGCTTGTTCTTAACGGTAATATTATAAGGCGGTTTATCTGAAGGAGTCATAGAAAAATTGTACAGGGCATAATACTCGGCGGCTGTCTTCTTTGTCACTGATTTGTTTACCACATCAATATCGAAGAGAAGAACATTTTCAGGTTTTACGGTGGTCTTATCCAGTTCGTATTCAAACGGGACCGTAATAGTCTGGGCTACCAGCCATCCGTCGAGCATATTGATAAAACTTTTAATCTCCTTCGTCAGTTCAGAATCAGTCGGTGTTTCGGGTAGCATAAGTTTGCCGGTCCCGGGATTCTTAAGAAGGTCATTGGGGAGTATAATCAGACCCTTATCCTTATCGAAAGTACTCAGAACAGGAGTCTGTGTCTCATCCGAACCTATACCGGGGTCACACCCTACCAGCAATAACAATAGCATAGTAAAAACAAACAGTTTTTTCATAAAAAATCCTCCTCTTAAAAGGTTTATTAAAACCTTGTTAAGATTAATCACATAATTTAGATTTAGGCAAGAAAGAAAAGTTCAGAACCCTCTATTTCTCTTTGCAGAGCATCTTGTTCGTTATGCCGGAGATATCGACATAGGCATTTGTAATATTTATGGCTGCGCTCGTGTTATACGACTGGATATTCAGGTCCTTCACAGGTACAGAGGAACTGTTTATCTTAACAGAGACAGACTTGCCGAATCCGTCTGAACAAAGCCCCTTTGATACACCATCCTTATCGGTCTTATATACAACCATCTCTAAAGAAGTATCAAACGAATAGGACTCACCTGTAAAGATATAACCCCCGTCAGAGACTGCAAATACAGAATAGCACCTGTCTATCTTATCACCTCCGTAGGTCTTCTGCCAGAGGGCATTCCCTGATGAATCGGCCTTGATGAGAAGGCAGTCATACTGCCCCGAGCCATAAAACATAGTCTCGGACAGCAGCATCAGATTATTGTCGCTCGTTCTTATCACCTGATATGGTTTCTGGTTGTCCGGACCTCCATAAGTCCGCTGCCAGCTGACATTTCCCGATTTGTCAAACTTCATCAGAATGATATCCAGCACATTTCCTGTAACAGGCACCTCTCCGCCCAATACAGCCCCGTCATCGGATGTGCCCGCAACCGCATAACCCCGTTCAATATTATCCGAACTTCCAACCTGCTTACCGAGAATCCTGTTCCCGTCCTTATCGAGTCTCAGAAATATCGCATCATAACAGGTCTGACATCCCGTATTTACTGCCCCGGCGACCAGAATATCTCCCGACTGTGAAATATCCAGACTGAATGCCCCGCTGTCATTCGTACTTCCAAACTGTTTCTGCCAGACGAAGTCCCCGTTTTTATCAATCTTGAATATCCAGATTGCACTGCAGGTCAGGCAGGAGGAATTATAGGTTCCGGCAACAACAAATCCGTCCGATACAGATTTCAGTGCAAAGAGTTTGTCATCATTTGTGCTCCCGTATGACTTCTGCCACTTTATATTACCGGTTGCATCAAACAGAACGAGCCACACATCGTAGCCGCCCATACCAAACGAATTCGTATATCCGCCCACGAGGTAATCATCATCTGCATTTTCCGCCACGGCAACCGCAAAATCATCCTTGTCACCGCCCAAAACCCTCTGCCAGATAGTCTCCCCGTAGGCATCGGCCTTGTTTACAAGAAAATCGGTATTCCCGCTGCCCCTCAGATTCGTGGTCCCGACTATCAGAAAGCCTTTATCCCTTGTCTCAATCACGGCCCTACCGCTCTCCTGAGCAACCGTTCCATATCTGAACGGCCAGTAGAAATACAGCTCGCAGCCGTTCTTTTTGTCAAAATCCCCGTCTTTATAAGGCGGAATACATTCATCATAAGAACAAATCATATCTTCACACAGCATATTTTTAACATTTTTGGCATCACACTGACTATTGCACTTGCCGCAGTTTTTCGGGTCCGTATAATAATTTATCTCGCAGCCGTCAGCCCAGTCATTATTACAATTGTCGTATTTTCTTATGCACTTACACTGGTTTTCAAGGCATTCGGCATTCTGCCCGCACTCCCCGCATACTCCTCCACATCCGTTATCCCCGCACTGCTTCCCTTCACAATCCGGAACGCAGACATCCTCTGTAATATCCTTCGGTCCTGTATCATCAGCATCAGATTCTGCATCCTTGTTAACAACAGAATCTTCAAAAAGAACATCATATGATGCATCTTTCCTCGAGGTATCCTTTACCTGCTCAAGACCTCCGTTATCCCCGTCAGAACAGGAGCAAAATAAAACACTCAGAACCAGAACTGATATAAGAATTACTCTGTTCACCATATTTCTCCTCCGTCCGGTTTATATTAAACCACAAAGAAACAAAATTCAAATATAAACCGTTTTGGACTTTCTGATAAGTTTTCAATGATTGAATCTTATGTGGATTCGTCGTCCGGCAGTGGTTCCATCTCTTCGGATTTTTCGATATCCTCGAGAAGCGACTTTGCCTGTTCGAGTTTTTCCCTGTTTACATAGACAGTAAACTGAATACCTTCACCGGGGATAGGATAGATATGCACAGGTTCCGAATAGAGATAGCACTCAATATCGTTATCTTCCAGAACATCGACAATCAGATTTGCCTTAAACGGCCCCTCAACATCACAGAGCTCTGCAAACTCGATATTCTCAAACTCCTCAAGTTTTTCCACAAGGGCGGTCCCGCAATCCGGGCATTTTTCAATTTCATCTTTATACGCACTTCTGCAATCGGGACAAAATTTCATAAAACCTCCTGAAATACCTTAACGATAGAGATTATTCTCTTCTATAAATCTGAGAACATCATTACATACAAGACCCGAAACCGGTATCGATTTTCTGATATTCTCCCTGATCAGCGTAGACGACACATCCGGCAGGACAGATTTATAGTCTTCGGAAGGGTCAACTCCCCTTCTTCTCAGAATAAGGAGCCGGGCATAATTTTCTATTTTGTCAAAATCCTTCCATTTTTCTGCCTCTGCAAGTATATCCGAACCCACGACGAAATAAAATCTGTCAGAGCTGAATCTCTCTGTGAGGAATTTCAGCAAATCTATTGTATAGACCGGGTTGCTGCTTCCCTGCGCCATCTCCTCCTCAAACCTCTTTACCTCCACTCTCTCACCAAATATCGCCGATGATATCTCACACATCTTTACTCTCATCTCATACGGAGCCGAATCCTTACAAAACGGATGCCTGAATGACGGAACAAGCCATACCTTCTGAACGTCGGTAGTTGCAAGCAGATAATAACAGGCCATCATATGTCCGATATGCGGCGGGTCAAAACTTCCTCCGAATACAGCTATCCTCATACTTTCCCTCAGCAGGTCAGATGAATGCAGAAGAGAAGGGATGACCTGTCCTCTTCACTGTTAAAAAGTTCGACTGCCTTTTTTGAACCTGTCTCGATAAATTCGATCCCGTTTTCCTGAAGATAATTTCTGAGGTCATCATCAATTTTCATCACAAGAAAATAACCTCTGCCGAAGATAATCTTCCTGACCTGCCCGTTTAGATATCTCTCGATATCCTTCTTCTGGCAGAGATGCCCCCTCTCCCTTATCCATGGTACGATAATCTCACTCCCATGGGCAATAATCATATCATCGGAATAATCATTTCCGTCAACAGATATATTACCAAAACGATATCCGTTTATTTTCATAGGATTAGTGATATTATCATTTCTCCCTCTTGTCAAGCCTAATTGAAACTGCTCTCTCTGTAAATCCCCCGACGATAAAAGAACTATTCCTAAAAATGCTCAAGAACAGGCCAGTTGTTTTTTGCGGCAATCCTTCTCAAGAAGAAATTCGGGTTTACGACAACTGGATTACCAACAAGTTTCAATAATGGTAAATCACTATGATGGTCCGAATAGGCAAATGAATTTTCAAGATCAATATTAAGCTCTTCGGCCGCCTTCCTTGCATAATAAACCTTATTCTCTCCCACACATATCGGTTCAACCGGTCTTCCCGTAGGACGACCGTTCTCTCCTATCTCAAGGTCCGTACACAAAAGCAAGTCAAATCCATAATCTTTAACAACCGGCTCCAACATATATCGCAATGATGCGGTAATTAAAATCAGTAGGTGCCCCTTTCTACGATGTTCTTCGAGTTTTTCCCTCACTGTAGGTGAAATATGTGGTTTCAGCATCTCCTGATAATAGATTTCTGATTGCCTCAGATACTCTGATATATCCCTATTCTTATAGAATCGCAGTGCATATCTTGAAATTCGCTCTGCACTATAAAGGTTTAATTTAAAAAAAATGCTTCTGACAATTATTCCGATAATAAACCAGAACGATATATCTCCCCTCTTTAAGAGATACTTTATACCTATTACGGCGCTGTCTCTTGCCAGAAAGGTGTTGTCAAAATCAAAGAAAGCGGCAATTCTCTTTTCGGACATATCAAAAATCAGAAATTAAAATGGGTAAAGAGTGATGCCCCGAAACTGACGCTGTTCGTATCATCATATTCCGGATATGAATGTTTCTCCTTGACCGAAAGGCCAATAGGGAAGATAGCAAGTCCCAGAGAGAGATTATCGACAAGGCTGTTCCCGAATGCAAGCTCGCCGCCGAATCCGATTGCCACCTTGTAGTAGTTTATATCGACTTCTTCCCTTCCGTACATCCCGCCACCATTTGTAAAGACCTCCTCAGTCTCCCCGTACCATCCGAACGAAAGGATCAGATACATTCTCTTGTCTTTTATCGATGTCAGGTCGCTCTGCAACTCAAGTCCTGTTGCATAATATTTTTCTTCATCGCCAACTATTGCCCCTCCTGTCAGCTGCAGCGCCCATCTGTTTTCAAAATGATATCTGTAGGAGAGCCCCGAACCGCTGTATGAACTCAGGGCTACGCCCAGACTCTGATAGGAATCCTGATTCCCGTATACATTATAGCAAAACAGAAACATCAGCATCAGGCTAAAAGATATTTTTTTCAAGATATCCTCCTTTGAGGCAGAAACAATACAATAAATAATCCCAAATTAGCGCTTTTTCAAGACAAAATGATACTCACTGGAAATACCCCAAAATCTTTCATAACTCATTTGTAAATTAGAAATATATATTATTTAATCTTCTCAGAGACTTCCTGTAATCTGTTTAGTCTGTTCTGGTATCTCTTTATCTTCTCTGGTTCGTTTTTGTAATTCTCTATCGCTCTTTTGGTTATCTCTATCTCACTCTCAATGTATCTTGCCATCTCTTCACTTTTGATATTCCCCGTTACTTTATCCACAAAT